>JBJKSK010000428.1:0-11954 GCA_046704125.1 Desulfobacterales bacterium
CATGTCGGTCCTGGCGATATCGGGATGGTTGAGCATCCCGATATACATGGTTGGCACCAGGGGGGCAAAGGTTGGCCGGAATTTGACGATAGTCTCCAGCAGGACGTCAGCCTGGGGTTTTGGCACGAGCACATCGCCCCAGCCTTTATAGATGGATAAATTCATGGCCACCGACAGCCCGAAAACATGGAAAAACGGCAGCGCTCCGAGCATGATCTCTTTGCCGTCTTCAAAGGTGGGAAACCAAGCCGCTATCTGCTGCACCTGCTTGCTGAGGTTGCCGTGGGTGAGCATTACCCCCTTGGACACTCCGGTGGTGCCACCGGTGTACTGGTACATGGCCAGGTCGTCAAACGAAAGCGTTTCCTGGATTTCATCGGCTGAAAATCGAGCCATCACCTGTTTCCATGCGAACAGGTCCGGTTCCGGGGCCACGGAAACGCCCAGTTTCTTTTTTTTGGCCACCAGGGGAAACAACAGGTTCTTGGGAAAGGGCAGGTAGTCTCCCAGGCTGCAGTATACGATTTGCCGGATCCCGGTCCTTTTGCGCAAGGCGACCATTCGCTGGGCCAACAGATCCAGGGTCACCAGCACCTTGGCCCCGGAATCGTTGAACTGATGTTCGAGTTCCCGGTCCGAATAAAGCGGATTGTTCATCACGGCGATGGCCCCGATTTTAAGCGTTGCATAATAAGCCACCACGCAGGAAATGGTGTTGGGCAGCAAAATGGCCACGGCTTCCTGGCGTTTGATGCCAAGGTGTTTCAGGCATGCGGCAAACCGGTTGACCATCTGATCAAGCTGGCGAAAGCTGACTTCGTAGCCCTGAAAAGACAGGGCCATCTGGTTGGGAAAGTTTTGCGACGAGGCCTTGAGAAAATCGGGCAAGCATTTGGTCTTGTAAGCAATGTTTTCCAGCACGCCGGATTCATAAGCCGCGAGCCAGGGTTTTTTCTGATAGGTGATTGTCTCTGCCACGCCACGCCCCCTTTATAGTTGTTTCCTCGCATTTTCCATGTTATGGCATGCCGAACGAACGGTCGCTCGGGAAAAAAAGCACGTTTAATTTCAAACCGTCCTTGGCTCCGGATGGTGGTCAAGAATTTTCGAACGAGGGAGGACTCGCTCCAGTATTTTTTTCTTGACAGGCCGAAAACCGGTTTGATAAAAATGAATGAGTCCTCATTCATTTTCTGGGATGGCAGATATTACAATCATCAGGAAGGGAGACGCAAGAAAAAAATGGAATCCGTGCTGATTTCTCCAGCCCATGCGGCGTTTTTCGGCATTCCGGCGGTAATTTTTTCCCTTATCATCCCCGTTGTCGGGGTCGGGGCCTTTACCTACATTATCGCCACCCGGCTGGCACCCCTGGTGCGGGCCAATCCGGACCTGCGGTTCAATCGCCTCGGCCAGCGCACTTTTGCCATGCTCAAATTTGCCGTAGGGCAATACCGGCAACCGCGCTACATGATGGCCGGCGTGTTGCACATCACACTGTTTGCCGGCTTTTGCATCCTTTCGTTGCGCTCCATCACCCTGGTTTTGCAGGGCATATCCGCAGGCTACACCCTGCCTGGATTCAGCGGCGGCCTGGGACTGGTCTACACGGTGTTCAAAGAACTGCCAGGCACCGCGGTGCTGGTCGCCGCGCTAATCGCCATGATCCGGCGCGGTATCTTTCGACCCGATCGCTATGGCGTGCCAGCCCGGTACGGGAAAAAAGACCATACGATCGAGGCGCTGTTTGTCCTGGCCCTGATCATTACCCTGGTGACCTGCGACATGGTCTATGAAGGCAGTCTGGCAGCGGCTCAGTTCCAACATGGGCTTCCCGTCGAGTTTATGGTGCCGGGCATGGGCACCTGGATGGCCGCCCAGATGCTGAGCCACAGCTCAATGGCGGCCCTGCGGGAATTTCACCTGGGAGCCTATTTTCTCCACGATCTGGTTTTTTTCTTCTTTCTATGCTTTTTGCCCTTGGGCAAACATTTCCATGTGATTACCTCGCTGCCCAACGTTTTTCTCATGAAGCTGGACAAGGGCAGCGTCAAACCGGTCAAATGGGGGGTGTCCGACGAAAAGTTAGACGATCTGGAATCGTTTGGCGTCAAGAAATTCGAAGATTTCACCTGGAAGCACATGCTTGACTTTTATTCTTGTGCCGATTGCGGCCGCTGCTCGGACCAGTGCCCGGCAAACGCCGTGGGCCGGCCTCTGTCGCCTCGCTTTATCAGCATCAAGTGCCGGGATTATGCCTTCGACCACTATCCGCTGCGCGGTGAGATGGACAAGCACGGCAAGCCTCTGATCGGCACCATCCTCAGCGAGGCCGAGATCTGGTCGTGTACCACTTGCGGCGCGTGCGAAGCCGAGTGTCCGCTGTTTATCGAATACATCGACAAGATCGTGGATCTTCGCCGCGGCATGGTAGACGAGGGCATGGTGCCGCAAAGCCTGCAAAAGCCGCTGTCGGCCCTGGAAAAACGCGGAAACCCCTGGGGCAAGATGGAAAAAAAGCGCGCCGACTGGGCCAAGGACAAGGAATTTGCCAAGGATTGCCAGGTTAAACTGCTCGACGGCCAAGACGGCGCCCAGACCCTTTATTTTGTCGACAGCATTACCTCCTTTGACGACCGGATGCAAAAAATCGCTCAGGCCACCGCCAGACTGCTTTCTGCCGTCGGCGTGGAGTTTGGGATCCTGGGTCCCCGAGAAAAGGATTCCGGAAACGAGGTGCGTCGCTTCGGCGAGGAAATGCTGTTTCAAGACCTCAAGGCCCAGAACACGGAAAACATCCTGGAAACCGGCGCGACATCCATTGTCACCGCCGATCCGCATGCCTATAACGCCTTGAAAAATGACTACCAGAACCTTCCGCCGGTGGAACACATCTGCCAACTCGTGGCCCGAAAAGTCAGAGCCGGTGCCCTCAGTTTTGCCCCCATCCAAGACGATTCCAGGATCTATACCTACCACGACCCCTGCTACCTGGGCCGGCACAACGCGCTTTACGACGATCCCCGGTTTGTGCTCGACGCCATCCCCGGGATGCGGCGCGTGGAGATGAAAAAGCACCAGGATCGCTCCTTTTGCTGCGGCGGCGGGGGGTTGATGCTGTTTTACGAACCCGAAGAGGACCAGCGCATGGGCGTGCTGCGGATCAAAATGGCCCAAAAAGCCGGGGCCAATGTCATTGTGACGGCTTGTCCCTTTTGCCTGGTCAACATGGAAGACGCCATCAAGGTCGCGGGCCTGGAAGGCAAGATGGAAGCCATCGACTTTGCTGAACTGGTGCAGCGCCAGATGACGCCCCGGGTTCAATAACCGGCACGAGAATTTTCCGGTTGCCACCCGCTTTATCTTGGCATGGGCGGCAAGCGCTTAAAAAGCAAACAATGGTTTCCCAATCTTATCAACTGATTTTTTTATCAATCACACTGGATCCGTGGGAGGAAAAACATGGAAATTTTGGTATGCGTCAAACGGGTACCCGACACGTCTGAAAACGAGATCGCGGTTAGCCGGGACGGCAGCGACATTCAACGCGACGATCTGGTCTACTCGGTCAACGAGTGGGACAACTACGCGGTGGAAGAAGCCATTCAGATCCGCGACAAAGTCGGCGGTTCCGTCACCGTGATGACGGTGGGCGATGCCGAGGCCGAAGAGATTCTGCGCCGGGAGATGGCCATGGGCGCTGACAACGGGCTCCTTCTGGCCGACGACGCCTTTGCCGGAAGTGATGGCAGAGGCCTTGCCACCATCCTGTCGGCTGCCGTGGCCAAGGGAAACTATGACCTGGTACTCACCGGAGCCCAGGCCGACGATGGAGCCGGCCAGGTGGGCGGGATGATGGCGGCCATGCTCGATTATCCGTACGCCTCGTTGGTTAATAAAATCGAGGTGCTCGATGACAACAGGCTTCTCGTGGGCCGGGAGATCGCCGGGGGAAACCAGGAGATGAGCGAGGTGGATCTGCCATGCGTGCTTTCCATTCAGACGGGGATCAACGAACCGCGCTATGTCGGTATTCGGGGCATCCGCAAGGTGGCCTCAGTGGAGATCCCCGCCCAAGGTTTGTCGGCGCTGGGACTGAACGCTCAGTCGGTTGGGGCTGCCGGCGCCAAGGTCAAGCGCCTGGATTACTTTGTCCCCGAGCTGGGCGAGGGCGCCGAGATGCTGGAAGGCAGCACCGAAGAGATCATTGAAAAACTCATCGACATCCTCAAATCCAAAGGAGGGATTAAATAATGGCGCTTGACGTGTTTGCATACATTCTGCACAAGGACGGAACCGTGGACGACACGGCCCTGGAGCTGGTAGCGGCAGCCAAAAAACTCGATGCGGGCGCCTCAGTCACCGCTGTGGTCCTGGGCTCTGGCATCGATGGGATCTGCAGCCAGCTGAAAGACGCTTATGCCCAGGTGATCAAGGTCGATGACCCGGCCTTTGCCTATGTGACCGCCGAGGCTGCCCGGGTGGCGTTGACCCGGATTATTCCCAAGGGGGCGGTGGTGATGATGGCCCATGAACATTTCGGGATGGATCTGGCCCCTGGCCTGTCCATTAAACTGGATGCGGCCTTTCTGCCCGATGCCACCGGCTTTGAAGGTATCGAGGCCAACGTGCTCAAGGCCGTTCGCGAGGAATATCTCGGCCAGGTCAGCACGCATGTGACCTGCGATCTGGCCACCGGCGCGGTCATCACGATTCGTCCCGGTGCCTTCCAACCCGGAGAAGCCTCTGGCTCCGGTCAGGTGCAGGACAAGACCGGAGACGCCATGGCTGGCGGCCTGCCGTCCAAACGGCGATACAAAGAGGTGGTGGCTGCTGAAGTCGGGGAGGTGGACATCACCAAAAGCGAGATCCTGGTTTCGGTGGGCCGCGGTATCGAAGATCAGGACAATCTGGAAATCATCCATGAACTGGCCGGAGCCATGGGCGGAGACGTTTCCTGTTCGCGGCCCATCGTGGACGCCAAGTGGCTGGAAAAAGCCCGACAGGTGGGCACCTCCGGCCAGACGGTCAAGCCCAAAGTCTACATGGCGTTGGGTATCTCCGGATCCTTCCAGCACCTGGGCGGCATCAAGGGATCCCCCTTTATCGTGGCGGTCAATAAAAACGCCAAGGCCCCGATTTTTCAAGTGGCCGATGTCGGTATCGTGGCTGACATCCTGGAGTTTGTCCCCGAGCTGACCGAAGCCGTCAAGGAAAAAAAGGGCTGATGGCCTCAACCAAAGCGGCTGCCCCCGTCTCTTTGGAAGGATGAAACCGGAAAAAGGCCGGCCTGCTCCAGCGGAAATGGGCCGGCTTTTTTGGGGGGACGCAGATCCGCCGGTACAGCGCCTAGCTGCCTAAGCCGTTTTGATATTTTTGCAGAAAGGCGAACGCACCACGCGCCGTTTCAACGGCGTTATGGCTGTGGCGGCTAAGCTCGGTGTTGATCGGCCCCCGATAATCGATATCTTTAAGAGCTGAAAAGATCTCGGAAAAGTCCATATCCCCTTGGCCGAAAAACAGATGGTCGTGAACTTTGCCGCGGATGTCCTCGATATGGATGTTTCGGATGTCGTCACGGAAATTTTGGATGCATTGACCCACGGAAACCGACTCGGTTAAAAAGGCATGCCCCAGATCCAGAGTCAGGCCAAAGATGGGGTGGCCCAAAGCGGCCTTTAGCCGATTGTACTGGGAAAGCGTTTCGATAAACATGCCGGGTTCCGGCTCAAAGGCCAGGGGCACCGAAACCGTTTTGGCTTGATCCGATAGCCGTCTGCCCGCTGAAGCCAGCCAGGACCAGGCCTGTGAATCGGTGACCGACTCCGGTTTGGTTCCGGACCAAAAGGACAGGGCCGTGGCGTCCAGATCCCGGCTGATGACCAGTGCCCGTTTGAGGAAATCCAGGCGAATGGCCCTTTGTCCGGCTTCCGGGGAAATCAGGGTCGGGAAGTGTTTCCGCCAGGGGTCGAGCAGAAAACGGGCGCCGGTTTCCACCACACAGGACAACCGAAAGCGTTCCAGAAGACATCGGGTGGAATCCACCTGTCTGGCGATATCTTTGTCGTAAGGATTCAGGAAGCCGAAATCCAGTGTGATGGCTATGCCTTGATAGCCGATGGCGGAAATGATCTCTATGCACGAAGCCAGGCTGTGGCAGTTGAATCCATTGGTGTTGTATCCGATTTGCAGCATTTAGCGCACCGTTCGAGTTCAAGGGGGGAAAGGGCATATGGCTCAGATGGCCCAAAAATCGATGACCAAACCATATTGATTTCTGATCAATATTTCAACAAAACCCTGGCCAACATGGGAGAAAATGCCACGGTGGCCAAAACCAGGCCCTGGCGCTGGCAGGAACCGCGGCTGATCCGCGGATAAATGGGAATACCGACCGATGGCGCCTGGTTTTGATTTTTTGCTTATAAAATTGGCATGATACATAAAATAAACGGGATTTTTAAAAAAAATCAACTTGACACTTGAAATCAACTATTATTAATTACCAGTCTCAATGACTCGTTTGTTGCTATAAGGTCTTGATTCCAGTTCTTTTTTTCTATCCGGACTGGTATCCACCCAGAATCTGCGGATGGATGGGTCAGCAGGCTTTCGCCGCCAGGAAGAGCCGGTTGGGATGTGATCCGATGGATTCAGATACTGCCCCAAATTAAGGACCGCTGAATGTGAAAGATCTTTTTCCTGCCAAGTTCATCGTTAAAGAAGCACTTCAAATCATATTCGGGGCCAACTGCCCGGGACTGCCGGCTTTTCATCAGGCCCATCCTATCTTCAAAATCGTCCATGAACCTGCACAGGTCCCCTGTGACCTGAAGTCCCGGGTTCTTGAGCCGGTTATATGACAACACCTGAGGGCTTTCGGTCAGTGGTTTTGCCACCCCGGGCAGGATTTTCAGAAAGCCTGCAGATTGCCATCCGGGCAGTCGGTTTCAAAATGATAATAAGGCGATCGGTTTGGTGATATGGCGCGTTTAGAAGTGGATAACGTCACGGTAAAATTTTCCGGTCTGTTGGCCCTTTCCAAGTTGAGTTTTTCCATCCACGCCGGAGAGATTCTGGGGCTCATTGGTCCCAACGGCGCCGGCAAGACCACGGTGTTTAACGTGTTAACCGGTGTCTACAAGACCACCAGCGGCGATGTACGCTTCGAGGGAGAAAGCCTCCTGGGCAAGCGGCCTCATGAAATTGTGACCAAGGGTTTGGCCCGAACCTTTCAAAACATCCGTCTGTTTTCAGCCATGACGGCGGTTGAAAATGCCATGGTGGGCCGGCACTGCCGCTCCAAAAAATGGGTCGTGGGCGCCATCTTCAGAACCGCGTCCCAACGTAAAGAAGAACGGGAGATTCGCGCCAAGGCCCATGAAGCCCTGAAATTCATGGGCGTGGAAAAGTATTCGGCCACGGTGGCCTCCAACTTGCCGTACGGCCTGCAGCGGCGGCTGGAAATCGCCCGCGCACTGGCCTCGGAACCCAAAGTCCTGCTGCTCGACGAACCGGCGGCCGGTATGAACCCAGCGGAAAGTTCCGCGCTGATGAAAGATATCGGTAGAATCTCGAAACTGGGAATCGATGTGCTTCTGGTGGAACATGACATGAAAGTCGTCATGGGCGTGTGCCATCGTATTGTTTGTGTGGATCATGGTGTGAAAATCGCAGAGGGAACGCCGGAAGAGATCCAGTCCAACCCAAAGGTGATTGCGGCTTATCTGGGTCAGCCGGCAAGTCAAAAACATTCATCATAAAAGGAGTGCCAAAATGAGAAAAAAACTGTTCTTTTCACTGGTCCTAGGCCTTCTGGCCGTTCCCTTTTTCCTGGGATCGGCGACAGCCAAAACGCTGCTCCTCGGCTCCATGAGCCCACTTACCGGTCCCTACGCATCGGACGGAACCGACATTAAAAACGGCATCTTGACCGCTATTCAGGTGTTTGAAAATGCCGGCGGTATTCCGGGCTACAGCAAGATTCAACTGATTCCCGAGGATACGGCTTGCGACCCCAGACAGGCCGTGTCGGCTGCCGACAAACTGATCAACGAAAACGTGGTAGGGGTCATCGGCGCCTACTGTTCGTCTTCCACCATTCCCTCTTCCAATGTCCTGGCCCAGGCCAATATCCCCATGCTGACTCCGGCTTCCACCAACCAGGCAGTGACCGACCGCGGCTTGCCTTACATGTTTCGGCTCTGCGGTCGAGATGATGACCAGGCACCGACGGCCGTCAAGTTCATGAAAGATGCCTTGCACGCCAAAACCGTCTTTATTGTTGACGATAAAACCACCTATTCCCAGGGCTTGGCCGACGGCGTGGACAAGGTCTGCCCGAAATACGGCATCAAGGTTCTGGATCATGCACACGTCAACCAGGGCGACAAAGACTTTTCCGCCGTGTTGACCAAAGCCAAGGCAATGAATGCCGACGTTTTGTATATGTCCCTGCAGGGCTACTCTCCAGCGGCTATGATGACGCTGCAGGCCAAGCGCCTGGGCCTGAAGTCCCAGATTGTGACCAATGATGCCGTGTTCCAGCCCAAGTTCATGGAAGTGGCCAAGGATGCCGGCGAAGGGGTTTATCTCACCTACGGCTATATCGATCCCAACACGCCTGAGTACAAGGCTTTTGAAAAAGTATACGCGCCCAAATACGGAAAAGTCGCCGGTTACGCGACCTACGCCTATGATGCGACCACCTGTCTGCTAAAGGCCATCAAAGCCGCCGGCTCCACCGATCCGGCCAAAATCAAAGCCCAGCTCATGAAGCTAAACTACCAGGGCGTTGCCAAGCACATTAAATTTAAACCCAACGGCGATACCAGCTCGGACTACATTGCCTACAAAGTCGAAAAGGGCAAATTCGTTCCCTACTGGTCACCGGTAAAAGGCTTCTACAAATAGTGTTGCCCCATGGTTCGGCTGCCCTGCCAGGGGTTTGCAGGGCAGCCGTTTTTTTCCGTACCAAACGCCCCGCGAATCCAAAAAAGCGATGCTATGGATCACCTAAATTATTTCCTTCAACAATTGATAAACGGCATCACCCTGGGCAGTGTATACGCCCTGATCGCGCTGGGATACACGATGGTCTACGGGGTGATCCAGCTGATCAACTTCGCCCACGGTGAACTTTTCACCTCCGGCGGTTACATGGGGGTGATCATACTCAGTTATCTCAACGGCAAAGGCTATATGCACACTCACCCCGTGCTTTGCCTGGCGGCTGCTTTTGTACTTGCCATGTGCTATTCCGCCTTTCTGGGCGTGGGTGTGGAAAAGGTGGCCTACAAGCCCCTGCGACGTCAGTCGCGGCTGGCCGTCTTGCTCTCCGCGCTGGGAATGTCCATTTTTTTGTCCAATGGCATGATGATCACCGAGGGCGTTTATGACAAGGTCTACCCCGGGGAGATGTTTCAAGGCGGGGTTCAGCTGGGAAGCATCTCCATTTCCTATCTCCAGATGATGATCGTGGGCATGACCATTGTCCTGCTTTTCGGTCTAAACCGCCTGGTGTTCAAGACCAAGATCGGCATGGCCATGCGGGCCACGGCTCAGGATAAAATGATGAGTTCGCTGGTGTCCATCAGCAGCAACCGAATCATCTCCTTGACCTTTGCCATCGGCTCCGGGCTGGCGGCAGCCGCCGGCATCATGGTGGGCCTCTACTACGGCTCCGTGCGTTACGACATGGGTTTCTTGCCGGGAATCAAGGCCTTTGCCGCCGCCGTACTGGGCGGTATCGGCAACATCACCGGGGCCATGTTGGGCGGATTGATCATCGGCATGGTGGAAATTTTCGGCGCGGGATATATCTCCGGTCAATACAAGGACGTATTCGCATTTATCATCCTCATTGCCGTACTGTACTTCAAACCGACTGGGATTATGGGCGAGAATATCGATGATACGAGAGTTTAAAAAGGTTTGGAAAACCTATGTCATTGGCCTTTTGTGGTTTCTGGCCCTGCTGTGGCCCATGATGGGCATCCGGCCAAACGGCACCCTGACCTTTGAAAAAACCTTTACCGTCTGGCTCTGTATCGTGGTCGGAACCTTTATCTGTCTGCTGCTATATGTCCTGAAAAAAGGCGGCTATCTGGCTGTAGCGACGCGACCCTTGGCCGGTGTGCTGAAACCGGTGACGGCAACCGCTGAGAAGATGCCCAACAGCGTCTGGCAGATCGCATTGCTGGCCGCCGCCATCTGTTATCCCCTATTGACCAGCCGATACGCTCAGGATGTGGCTATCAACGTGCTGGTCTACATCTGCCTGGGGCTTGGACTCAACGTGGTGGTGGGACTGTGCGGCATGCTGGATTTAGGCTACATCGCCTTTTATGGAGTGGGGGCTTACACCTATGCCCTGTTAAATGTCCACTTCGGCATGTCCTTTTGGGTCTGTGTGCCCATTGCCGGATTGCTGGCCGTAATCGCGGGCTGTATCATCGGCTATCCCACCCTGCGTATGCGCGGGGACTACCTGGCCATCGTGACGCTGGGCTTCGGGGAAATTGTTCGCATCATTCTAAACAACTGGATGTCGCTGACCAACGGCCCCAACGGGATTTTGGGCATCAAGCCGCCGGCCATCTACTGGCCCAGTTTCGAACACGGCTTTAGCATGCACCTGGTTTATCTGAGGAGTCTGCAATATCTTTTTTATATTGCCCTGGCTTTGGCGGTGGGCACCATCATCGCGGTGAGAAATCTCAATTTTTCCAGAGTCGGCCGAGCGTGGGAATCCATCCGGGAGGATGAAACCGCCGCCGAGCTGATGGGGGTGAACACCTTCCATTACAAGCTGCTCGCTTATGCCATGGGAGCCCTTTTTGCCGGTATGGCCGGTACTTTTTTCTGTGCCCGGATGCTTTTTGTCAGCCCGGGCAGTTTCACTTTTCTCGAATCGGCCATGGTGTTGAGTATGGTCGTTTTGGGCGGCATGGCCTCTATCCCCGGAGTCATTTTGGGGGCCGCGGCCCTGATCGCACTCCCGGAGGTCTTTAGAGCCTTTCATACTTACCGCATGATGATCTTTGGCCTGACGATGATCCTGATGATGCTCTTTCGGCCTGAAGGCCTGATACCGACCAAGCGCATGAGCGCCCGATCCGAAGAAAAGGAGAGTTAGATGGCACAACCTATTCTCGAGCTGAAAAATGTTCACTCCAGCTACGGTGCCATCAAGGCCCTGAAGGGCATTTCACTGAAGGTGTTTCCGGGGGAAATCGTGGCCATCATCGGCGCCAACGGGGCCGGAAAATCCACCACACTGATGGCCACATGCTGTGTCATCCCCATTAGCGAGGGAGAAATCTGGTACAACGGCCAGCACATTCACGGAACACCCGCCGAGCGTTTACCCGCGACCGGGTTGTGCCAGGTGCCCGAAGGGCGGCATATCTTTCCGCGCCTGACCGTTGACGAGAACCTGACCCTGGGCGCCTTTTATCGCAAGGATAAGCAGGGCGTCGAGGCGGATCGCCAGATGGTTTTCCAGCTGTTTCCCATCCTCAAGGAGCGCAACAGGCAGCAGGGAGGTACCTTATCGGGAGGAGAGCAGCAGATGCTGGCTATTGGCCGGGCGCTGATGGGCCGTCCCAAGGTGCTTTTGCTCGACGAACCTTCGCTGGGCTTGGCGCCTATAATTGTCCAGCAAATATTTGACATAATTCTTAATGTGAACAAAAATGAAGGCACTACCATCTTGCTGGTGGAGCAAAACGCCAATCTGGCCCTGCAGACTGCCAGCCGGGGC
The DNA here is from genome assembly GCA_046704125.1 of Desulfobacterales bacterium. Classification (GTDB taxonomy): domain Bacteria; phylum Desulfobacterota; class Desulfobacteria; order Desulfobacterales; family JBJKSK01; genus JBJKSK01. Next base: position 11,765 of record JBJKSK010000428.1, read on the forward strand.
TATGTGCTTGAAACCGGCCATATCACCATGGAGGACGAGGCACTAAAGCTGCTTGAAAACCCGAAAATTCGTCAGGCCTACCTAGGGGAGTAGCTGGCCCACAAGCTCTCTGCAGTCCAAGGCGGGCTTGGCCCGCCGCAGGCACTTTCGCTGCCAATCACGGCATCCCGACTCGCAAAAAACCCTCCTT
>JBJKSK010000429.1:0-6138 GCA_046704125.1 Desulfobacterales bacterium
CCCCGCATGAACCGCCAAACCGCAGCGAATTTATTTTCCGGTGGCTACGCCGGCCCCCGCGATGGGCACCATCGAAAGCATGACAAATCTCGTAACTAGCCATCCACACAAGTGATATTTTATGCAACGACACTTGGGTGAAAGACAATATCTTTGCCTGGAGCCACGGCTTGTACAATTCAGCCAATTTTTCCAGACTGGGCATGGAAAAGTTCCCGCTGGTAACGAGCCTATGCATTGCGAGACTTGGCCCCCAGACGGCTCAGCAGCTTCTGATAGTAAAAGGCCGCTTTTTACCGTAGAAACGCATATCAGGTTTTCCTCTCGGCTCGCCTGAGAATTGTTCTCGCAAGCCTTTCGTTTGTCTCTTTGTGCCATGGAATCGTCATAAAAAGGCGCGTGACGGCTTGGGCAAAAGATCATCATCAAGTGCCATCTGAACGCTGAATGAAAGACCAGACAAAGGATATTGGCCAAAAAACTTTAGTCAGGAAGTATGCTTGAGAGCCAAGGCGCAACCGCTTGGAAGGGGATTTGATTCATCATTTCGAAAGCGATTTCTCTGCGCTTTATCTTCGCGGGAAACGCTTCTTCCGGTTAATCATAAAGGGGCGCGTGCGCCGACGGCCACGCACCCCTTTATCCGGCTTTATTCGGAAAGTGTCCAGGCGATGACGGCGCTTCGCGGCTCCATCCCGATGATAATCCCCTCCCGGGTCACTAATGTGGCCACCAACGCAGGTTTGCCGTTGTTGTAGAAATCCCCGATGGCAAAATCGCTGATTCGGCCTGAAATTTTTTGAGTTTTCCAGTTTCCGGTCAACCCGACATTATTCCACGAATAAGAGGCGATATGGCAGGAAGTAAAATTTCTGAAATTTTGCAAGAGAAATCCGGTCATTTCAGAATTGGTAACCGCCAGGACGTCTGTCTTCCCGCTTCGGCCCAAATCCGCGACCAGAATTCGCATGGGAAAATAAATCCTATTTCCCGGCACTCCTCGATCCGACACGGGCATCTGCAAATAGGTCTCGGTTCCGCCGGCTTTTTCACTGGCTGTCCAAAGCCCATCTCCGGCATGGTCGGTGAGTTGCAGAAGATCGGACCGGGTAAAATGAATCACATCCTCTCCTCCCCCTGGCGTATTTCGGATATTACCGATGGCAACCCCCAGCGCGTTGGCAACACCGCCGGGAAGCACCTGATCCTGCGGCACATATTGGCCCCCGATCCACTTCATCTCGTAGATGGGTTCCTGGAACGGATCGGTGCCCATCACCTGTTTCTGACCAAGCAGGACAGCACCTTTTCCCTTGACCTGGACCACCCGGTAGTACCAGGGGCTGTTGTTGACAATGCGTATATATTTTTGGCCATTGTATTGAAGCACATAGGATTCCAGCGTGTTTTTCTGCGACCCGAGCGCGGTGACGAAAATCTGGGCATTGCCGTCTCCTTTGATGTTGGCCACGTCCACGGCAATCTGGGTATCATAGCTGGGGTTACTAAGCTCCTGGACCTTGATAAACCGCCGGTTTTCATAACGGTAAATCAGGACCTTATCGGGAGTGATCATGACGGTTTCCACCTTCCCGTCGCCATCCACATCCCCCAAGGCCACTCCATTGATCAGTTGATTGAAATCTCGGCTCTTGTAGATGTTTTGATTGGCGGCTCCCCTCGGGCGGGTCGAAATAAAGCCCGGATTCAAGGAACTGGAAGTCACCCCTTCACCGGAAGCAGAACCAGCGCCGTGCCACAGTTTTTCCGGGTTCATGCGGCTTTCTTCCACGGCCTGCTGTCTCTGAGACGCAGGCGCGGGAGCCACCGGTCCCTGGACTGCAGGCAGGGCGCGGCCAAAGATTTTTTGGTTGATATCTTGGGCAAACTGGTTGATTTTCGGGATGACCTCCCCGAGGTTGTTGGCCTGATTGAAAAAGGTCATGGTCGGTTTGGCTCCGGTCACATCAGTCATCCTGGCATCGATGCTGACACTGTCACCGAAAACGGTCAAACTGCCAAAAAGTACATAATCGGCGTTTAGCTTCTTGCCGATTTCCCGGGCAGCGGCTTCGGTCAAGGACCCGAAGGGCGCCAATTTCTGCACCTCATCCCTGGAAACGACCTGGACCTTGCCTTCCCAGGAAAGCCGGGATGAAAGCATATCCACAATCCCGTCCCGGAGAAAGGAAAGGTCTTTTGCCGCATTGATCTTGAATGGCACGACAGCCACCCGCAACACTTTGGCATTGGATATTCCGGGTGAAAACAGGACGGCGAGCAGGGCCAAAATACCCAAAACAAGCGACTTGTTATATGTGTTCACAGAACATTCCTCCGTAAAGGTATTTTATAATGAGCTTAATCATCCCTGGAGACGTTTGAGCAAAATCTCGTTGACCGCTTTGGGGTTGGCCTTTCCATGCGTTTTTTTCATCACCTGCCCGACAAAAAAGCCTTGCAGCCGTTTTTCCCCGGCCCTGAAGCGCGCGACTTCATCCGGGGCGGCGGCCAGCACCTGATCCACTACGTCTTGGATGGTCGCGGTATCGCTGAGTTGCACCAGCGACTTTTCGGAAACGATGGCTTCCGGGGCCTTGCCGCTTACCGCCATTTCATCAAAGACGGTTTTGGCGATTTTACCGCTGATGGTGTCGTTGCCAATGAGTCTGAGCAGTTCGGCAAGCGCTGGCGCGGTTATCGAACAATTTTCAATGGAATTTCCTTCGGCGTTGAGCAGCGCCAGGACCGGCCCCATGATCCAGTTTGCCGCCAGTTTGGCGTCGGGATAACTCCCGACGCAGGTTTCGAAGTAGTCGGCAAGCGCTTTGGAATCGGTTAGCTGAGCGGCATCGGCTTCAGACAGGCCGTATTGGGTAGCGAAACGGTTCCGTTTGCCTCGGGGCAGTTCCGGCAACGCCTCTTTTATTTGTTGGACCCAGGTGGCATCCACTACCAACGGCAGCAAATCGGGATCCGGGAAATACCGATAGTCATGGGCCTCTTCCTTCCCACGCATGGAGTGACTAAGCGCTTTATCCGGAACCCACAACCGGGTTTCCTGTACCACGTGTCCACCGTCTATCAGAATTTCCCGCTGGCGTGCGATCTCGTAGTGAAGGGCTTTTTCCACATGTTTAAAGGAGTTGAGGTTTTTTAGCTCTGCGCGGGTGCCGAAACCGTCAGCCCCCTTTGGCCGGATGGAAATGTTGGCATCGCAGCGAAAGCTTCCCTCTTCCATGTTCCCGTCGCTGATTTCAAGATACCGCAGGATTAAGCGCAGTTCGCGCAGGTAGGCGCCGGCTTCTTCCGGGGAGCGGATGTCGGGCTCGCTGACGATTTCAATCAATGGGGTTCCGGTCCGGTTCAAATCCACATGGCTAAAGGGGCCAACCGGGTCATGGATCAGCTTCCCGGCGTCTTCTTCCATGTGAATCCGGGTGATGCCGATTCGCCGGGTTGTCCCGTCTATTTCGATATCCACATGCCCTTTGGCGGCAATGGGCAGTTCGTACTGGGAAATCTGGTATCCTTTGGGTAGATCCGGGTAAAAATAGTTTTTCCGGGCAAACCGGCTTTCTTCCAAGATCGTGCAATCCGTGGCGACTGCCATTCGCAGGGCATAGTCAACCACCTTTTTATTTAAAACGGGTAGCACCCCAGGCATTCCCAGACAGACCGGGCAGACATGCGTGTTGGCAGGAGCCCCGAAAGCGGTGGAGCAGCCGCAAAATATCTTGGTGTCGGTTTTCAGTTGCGCGTGGACTTCAAGGCCGATAACCGGTTCAAACTCCATATCGATAACATCCTGGTTTTAGGCTGAAGGTTTTTAGACCGTAGGCTGTAGGCTACAGCCTAAACAAGGCTAAGCCCCCTTTATCCTTTAATGCCCATGCAATAGTCAAGGCATAAATGCGGGTAAAACCTCTTGAACGAGGTGCGCCCAAAGTGTTAAGCAGGTTACAAATTATATACCACCGGGCTGACTGACAGCCCAAAGCCTAACCCGATAATTTCCCGCGAGGAAGTCCATGAGAGACAGAATCAAAACCCTTTTAAAAAAACGCCGGGCCGTGCTTCTGGCCCACAACTACCAACCACCGGAGATTCAGGATCTGGCCGATCTGTGCGGGGATTCCCTGGAACTGAGCGTCCAGGCGGCCAAAACCGATGCCGAGGTGATCGTTTTCTGCGGCGTGACTTTCATGGCCGAAACCGCATCGATTCTCTCGCCGGAAAAAACCGTGCTGCTACCCAGAAAGGATGCCGGGTGTCCCATGGCCGACATGATCACCCCGGAAGCCCTCAAGGCCCGGCTGGCCCAGTTGCCCCCCATGCCCGTGGTGACCTATGTCAATTCCACGGCAGCGGTCAAGGCCTTGTCGACGATCTGCTGCACCTCGGCCAATGCCGTGAAAGTGGTCAATTCTCTTGCCGAAAAAGAGCTGTTCATGGGCCCGGACCGCAACCTGGCGCAATACGCGGCCAGCCAGACCGACAAGAAAATTCATGTCTGGCAAGGCTGCTGTCCTATCCACGACCGGTTGACCCCGGAAATGGTCCGCGACGCCCAGGCGAAGCATCCCGAGGCGCTGTTTATGGCGCATCCCGAGTGCCGGCCTGAGGTTCTGGCTATGGCCGATGCCGTCTGTTCAACCTCTGGAATGATTCGTTTTGCAACCACATCCGATTCCCTGGAATTTATCGTGGGCACCGAGGTGGGGCTGCTCTACCCCCTGGCCAAGGCCTGCCCGGACAAGGTCTTTTACCCGGCTGCTGCGGTCATGGAATGTCCGGACATGAAAAAAATCACCCTGGCCGAAATTCTCGGGACTCTGGAGCGCATGGAGGGCGAGGTCAAGGTGGATGAAGCCATCCGGATCCCGGCGCTAAAAGCCGTCCAGGGGATGCTGGATCTGCTCGGGTGACATGCGCCGGTTTCCCCGAAACACCTCTTTGGCTTCAAAATCGGGCATGAAATCATCATCGCCTGCCTCGGGCTGGATGTAGACGCGGTCAAAGCCCAGGGCCTCGGCATAGTCACAGACCCGCTGGTATTCGGAAAGGCTTGGCGGCCGGGTAAAAAGCTTCTGGGCGTGACAGGCCGGGGTGGGAAGAAACTGGCTCATCAAAGACAGGGGAAGACTCGAGCCAAAGCGCCGGTGCAGGGCATCCAGCACCGCAAAGCTGTTTTCCAGCGCACCGGGCAGCACCAGATGGCGCACCAGCACTCCCTGGCGGGCCGTACGTTTGCCGCCGGGATCCCAGGGCTCCAGAAAGCCTTTGGCGTCCACCATGGCCCCGATGGCCGCCATGGCCATCTCGGGATAGGCGCGATCGCCCATGCAGCGGGATGCCAGGGAGGCTTCGGCAAATTTGAAATCGGGCAAGAAAATGTCGATGCATTGCGCCACCTGACCGATGACATCGGCGCGCTGGTAGCCCGAACAATTGAAGACAAAGGGAATAGTGACCCCCTGGGCGCGCAACCGGCGGCAAAGCGTTTGGATGTGGGGCCAGAAGTGATCGGGTGTGACAAAGTTGAGGTTGTGCACTTTTTGCGCCAACAGGCCCATAGCCGCTTCAAACAAAGCATCGTCTGTTACCGGGCACCCGGAGCCTCGCGTGGAAATCTGGTGGTTCTGGCAAAAAAAGCACCGGCAGGCGCAGCCGGAAAAAAAAAGCGTTCCCGAGCCGTAAGTGCCGGTAAAGGCCGGTTCCTCGCCGAAATGCGCGCAGGCAAGCGCCAGGCGGCATTGAGCCGTTTGCCCGCAGACGCCGCGCTTTCCCGATACCCGGTCCACCCCGCAATTTCGGGGACACAACTGGCAGTTTTGATACGGATTCATGAAACCCGCCGCCTTTGTGAGATCTCCCGCGTCCATAAAAAAAGGCCGCGGGAAACCATCGTCTGGCCATTCGCAACCTGAATTTTTGTTCGTCACACCTGCCGCCAGGGAAATCAGGCCTCTACGAGCTCATCGGGAATGTCGGCGTTGGTGTACACCTTCTGAACGTCATCGCAGTCCTCCAGATTTTCCATAAGACGGATCATCTGTTCGGCTTCCTTGCCCTGCAGTTCGGTGGTCGTCTGGGGAAGCATGGTGACTTCGGCGGTTTCCATGGCGATACCGGCAT
>JBJKSK010000430.1:0-6046 GCA_046704125.1 Desulfobacterales bacterium
CCGAGCACACCACCGAGTGGGTAACGCCGCTGTGCCACGAGTATCGCGGATACACCGTGGTCCAGTTGCCGCCCAACGGCCAGGGGGTCACGGTGTTGGAGATGCTCAATATATTGCAGGGCTACGACCTGGCGGCCATGGGCCACAATAGCGTTCCATACCTGCACCACCTCATCGAGGCCAAGAAGATCGCCTTTGCCAACCGGGATCGATATGTCGCTGACCCGCAGTTTGCTTCCGTTCCCACAGAGGCGATGCTGTCTGCAGACCACGGCCAGCGCTGCCGACAGGCCATTGACTCGCAGCTGGCCATGGCAGCGGTTCCCGACCTGATGGGACCGGGTTCGGAAACCGTCTATGTCACCGCCGTGGACGCCCAGCGAAACGCCGTGTCCCTGATCAGCAGCCTCTTCACGCCTTTTGGCTCGGGCATGGTGGTCAAGGACACGGGCATCGTCTTGCAAAACCGCGGGAAGTCCTTTTCGCTGGACCCGGCTCACCCCAACGTGCTGGCCCCGGGAAAACGCCCCATGCACACCATCATTCCCGCCATGGTGTTTAAAGACCAGGCGTTTCAGATGAGCTTTGGCGTGATGGGCGGCGACATGCAACCCCAGGGCCATGTCCAGTTTCTGGTCAACCTGATCGACTTTGGCATGAATCTCCAGGAAGCCATGGATGCGCCGAGATTTCGCCACCGATCGGGGCTGGCGGTTTACCTGGAACCGGGTATTGGCCCGCAAACAGCTGCCGGTCTCCGGAACCTGGGCCATGAGGTGGTATCGGCCGCAGAGCCCGTCAACCAGGTCGGCGGAGGCCAGGCCATCTGGTATGATCCGGAAAACGACGTGCTGCTGGGCGCCTCGGACCGGCGAAAGGACGGATGCGCGATTGGATTTTGAAAAGCATAGGACAGAAAGACCAGAGGCGATCGCGTGCTTGGCTCGCGGGGACCAGCCACGGTTGAGGGGAGACTGTCAAAAGAGTTTACCGGCCCGCTGCCTATGGCCGAAAAGCCTATAGCCACGGGGACATCCGTTGCCTAGTGGCCGAGTTCGTTGGGCCGGTTGGCCTGGAGGATGCCAAGAATTTGGGGCAGGTACTCTTTGGCCTTGTCTGCGGAAAAACGGCAGGCACCAGCCCCCCGGTGCCCTCCTCCCTCAAACTGGGAAAGCATCAGCCCGACGTTGACATGACAGTTGCGGTTCAGGATGCTTTGTCCCACGCTGACCACGAGTTTCTTCCGGTCTTCCTGGGCAAAGCGGACCTTGACGTTGACCACCGATTCGGGAAACAGGCTATAGACCAGAAACCGGTTTCCCGTGGGGCTGTCGGGCAACGGCCTGAAGTCGGTGATGGTGACATGCCCGTCTTGAATCGTGTGTGCCCGGAGCAGCGTTTCGTAAACCCGGTTTTCCGCCACCACGGCCTGGCAACGCCGGTTGACCTGCACATCGGCCATGACATCGTGAATCGAGTTGGCCCCCAGCAACTCAACGAGCCGATTCCAATAGGCGACGTCTTGCCGGTCCCGGTTTTTTATCGTCATGGACAACAACACATACGGGTAGTTTTCGGGGTGAAGGATTTCGTCCAAACTCAGTTGAGCGGCATCGATCCGATCCGTTGCGGCCACCAGTGTCTCATGAATGCGGCCAAGCGGCTTTTGGTAGTGGTTGTAGATGACCCGGGCCGCCGAGGGAGCCAGGTCAAAGGCCCCCGGGAAGGCATGCTCCAGCCGATTGGTGTAATGATGATCAAACCACAGGCTGCAGCGGGGGTCATAGGGTAAATTGGCAATGACATCCCCGGGCCGCACCTCCACCAAGCCTCGTTGCATGTCGTTGGGTTCAACCCACTGCACCGGGGAAGCGATGGTCAGGGCTTCGCGCAGAAGCATGGCGCAAACCACCCCATCAAAATCGGCTCGCGTTACGATTCGCATCATTTTTGCATCCTTAGCCGCCATTTTCCGCTTCCCGTTGAACGGTCCCCAGCGGGCTGGTTTCGATTTGCTTTTTTTGCCAATACTGGATATGCTGATTTTTTGTGAAAAGCCTGCCCGCGAGGGCACAATTGGATGTTACCGTTGGCCCGAAACCGCCGTGGCAACGTTTACCAGGGAAAACAGCCAGGAAAAAAGAGAATGGTTCAGCCGCCACAAAACGTTTTTTCGTTTCATAGCATATCGCCATCCACTAAAAAAGGGGTTACGTTTCGTTTCGTAACCCCTGTACTGTCATGGTACGCCTGAAGGGAGTCGAACCCCTGACCTACGGATTAGAAGTCCGTTGCTCTATCCAGCTGAGCTACAGGCGCATGTTTTTTTGAAAAACACGTTTATCATATGCCTTGAAAGATGTCCACGCAAAAAGGACTTTCTTCCGGCAGCCGAAGGAGTCATGACGAAAAACATAGACAACACCCATATCGCGCCGGTCAGACTGAAGGACAAAGGCAGCAGGAAACGTCTGCCCTCGGCCACCGGTGGTTCCGACGAAAAGGCTTTGGTCAAATTCGACCCGCTCCAGCGCTACCTCATGGAAATCAGTCAGTACAAGCTGCTGACCAGGGAACAGGAAGTGGAGTTGGGTAAAAAGGTCCAGGAAGAAGGCGACCGGGATGCCGCCTACAAGCTGGTCACCTCCAATCTTCGGCTCGTGGTTAAGATTGCCTTGGAATTTCAACGGGTCTGGATGCAGAATCTGCTGGACTTGATCCAGGAGGGAAACATCGGCTTGATGCAGGCGGTCAAAAAATTCGACCCCTACAAGAACGTCAAATTCAGCTACTATGCTTCTTTCTGGATCAAGGCCTACATCCTCAAGTTCATCATGGACAACTGGCGCCTGGTGAAAATCGGCACCACCCAGGGACAGCGAAAACTCTTCTTCAAATTAAAAAAAGAAAAACAAAAACTCATCGACCAGGGATTCGACCCCAAACCCAAGCTGCTGTCTGAACGCCTCGGGGTTTCCGAACGGGAAATCGTCGACATGGATCAACGCCTCGATGGCTGGGATATCTCGCTGGACGCGCCTCTCAAGGACGATTCAAACACCGAGCGCATCGAATTCATCAGCACCGAGGACGATTCGGTGGAAACCCAGATCGCCAAAAAAGAAATGGAAACCCTGCTGCACAATAAGATCGCCGAATTCCGCAAGAAGATGACCAAAAGGGAGTTGGAAATCTTTGATCTGCGCATTTTTTCGGACAATCCGGCCACCTTGCAGGAAATCGGAGACCGCTATGGCATCTCCAGGGAAAGGGTTCGTCAGGTGGAAAAAAACATCATCCGGAAAATGAGAGAATTTTTCAAACGTGAGATTCCCGACTTCCAATCCTATGCGGGAGACGCGGAATTTGAATAACCAAAGGGAAACGCGCATATGAAATCCACTCATGTCACCACCGTCGGCCTAATCACGCTGATACTCATGGCCGGTTGCGTGATGCCTCAGGCAAACTCAAGCTCCAAAAAATCCTCGGCGATCTCAACCCACCAACCCGTTTATCAAACATTCGTGGCTTCAGGCCGATACTACGATTTTATCCTGGCTCAAATGGCCAGAAATCGGGGAGACCTGATTCAGGCCATCGCCTATCTGAAACGGGCCATTTCCGCCGAGCCCCACCCCATGTATCTGCAGCGACAACTGGCTACGGTATACCTGCAGCAAAAAAACTCCAAAAAGGCCATGGAAGTTCTGCAAAAAATTCTCAAGGCCCACCCGGACAACATCGACACGCTCAATCTCTACGGAAGTATCCAGCAACTGTCCAACGACTCGAAAGGGGCCATTATCACCTATAATCGGCTCCTGAAGATAGACCCCAAGCAAGAAAAAATCTACATGCGCCTCGGGGGGCTTTACCTGCAAGCCAACGACCTGGAAAAGGCTCTGGATGTCTACCAGCGTCTCGTGGCACGCTTTCCGGATTCCTATGTGGGACATTTTTTTATTGGAAAAATCAACCGTGAACAAGGCCATCTCAAGATCGCTGAAAAGGAGATGCTCAAAACCATCGATCTGCAGCCCGACCTTGAAGAACCTAGAAACGAACTCATCAAAATTTACACCGAGCAGGGGCGCACCAAAGACGTCATCCGCATGTACAAAGACCTCCTGGACCAAGACCCGTCAAGCGTCGCAAACGAGATGGAACTGGCCTACCTCTACCATGAAACCGGCCGCCGGAAAGAATCTTTGACCATGCTGCGCCGTCTTGGAGCGCAAAGCTTCGAAGACACCGAAGTGCTGCAGGCCGTTGTGGATCGCTTCCTGGAAACCAAGCGCTACCATGCGGCTTCAGTGGTGCTCGCCGGACTGCTATCCGGGGCGCCGAAAAGCTCGGATCTGCAGTATCTGGCCGGGGTGACCGCCGGCGCCCAATCCAAGAAGGCCGAGGCCATCGACCATTTTAGCCGGGTTGCGCCTAAAAGCCAGTTTTACCAGAACGCGGCCGTGCACTTGGCCTTTTTGTACCGGGAACAGGGAAGCCTGAGCAAAGGCATATCGGTTCTGAGCACCTTGATCCAAAATGCTCCCGACAACGTGGAGGCCATGCTTTACCTGGGCTCCTTTTACGAGGAGGCCCGAAACTACCCCAAGGCCGTTGAAATCCTGCAGCGGGCCAAAGCCATCGCGCCGGGAAATACAGACGTGTTGTTCCGCCTGGGAGTGGTCTACGACAAATGGGGACACAAGCCGGAGGCCATCGCCGCGATGAAACAAGTCATCGCCCTGGATCCCCGAAACGCCAATGCGCTCAACTACCTGGGCTACACCTACGCCGACATGGGCGTTCATCTGGATGAGGCCCTGTCCCTGGTTGAGCGCGCACTAAAGAGCAAGCCCGACGACGGCTATATTCTCGACAGCCTCGGTTGGGTCTATTACCAGAAGGGACTTTATGAAAAATCCCTGCAATACATGAAACAGGCCACCGCCTTGATCGCCAACGACCCCACGATCCTGGAGCATCTGGGCGATGTGTATTTAAAGCTCAACCAGCGGAAAGAGGCCTTGAAGGCCTATCAAGAAAGCCTGAAAAACAAATCCCCGGATGAGAAAAAATTAAGGGGAAAAATCCTTATGCTCAAGAAAGAAGGCGATGCTCTATGAGCCGTGCCTGGTTTTTTGCCATTATTACCGCACTGGTCTTAAACAGCTGCGCCCACATGACCGGCCCTTTGCCGGTCTCCGGCCCCGACCCGGGGGACCGGATGCTGGCCAACCTTGTTGAAAGCCGCCCCGCGGCGGCATCCTTCAAGGGAGAGGGCCGCTTCCGCCTGTGGGAAAAGAAAAAACTCAAAGTCAGCCAGCGGGTGCTGTGGATCGGAGCCGCTCCGGACCGGATGCGCATGCTGGTGCGGACCCTGTCTGGGATTCCCCTGATGAGTCTTGCCAACGACGGAAAGACGATGTACCTCGAGTTTCATCAGCAGCGGCGCTTTTACATGACCAAGGCCACCGATGCGTCTCTTAGCCGTTTCATCGCTATCCCCGTGCGCGTCAACACCGTATGGACCCTGTTGGCAGGCGGCATTCCCCTCCAGCGTTACACCCGGGTGGTGTTGGAAAAAGACGACGTGGGGCCGGTGCTCGCGTTAAAAAATGGCTGGCAGGGAACCGTGGAAAAGATATATCTGGAAAAAGACGGGAAAAATATCCGCAAAATCGAAAGCTTTACGGTGGGGCATCTGACCTACCGGATCAAATTCGGCCCCCTGGAATCCGTAGGGGCCACCCGTCTGCCCACGCGGCTGGACATCTCCGACGATTCCGGTGACCGGTTGGTGCTCAATATGGAGCGCAATTGGGTCAACATACCGACGAATAAAAGCCTTTTTGTCTTGAAACCATCCGATGTAAACCGATGACTCAAGCCCCCATCGCCTTTTGCGCCGAACAATCCCTGGGCAAACTGGCCAGGTGGCTGCGGCTGATGGGATTTGACACCCGGATTGGACTCCAGGGGCAGCCGTCTCCCGGGCGATATTTTCTGACCCGGACCCGGATCATACGCGACAGATACCAAA
>JBJKSK010000431.1:0-15662 GCA_046704125.1 Desulfobacterales bacterium
CAAGTGACGGCCCTGCTCAAACTGCCCCTGGCGCTGGCACACGCCGCCCGGCACCTGAAAGCCTTCGGCCCGGATCTCATCGTTGCCGTGGGCGGATACGTCTCGGGCCCCGTTACGCTGGCCGGACGGCTGCTCGGCATCCCGGTAGTCTGTCAGGAACAAAACCGGATCCTGGGCGTCACCAACCGCTTCGTGGGCAAAATAGCCAATCGGGTGTATCTGTCCTTTGAGCCGGGCCGGCTCCCGTTTTCCCAGGCCAAGGTCCGAGTGACGGGAAACCCCGTGCGCCGCCAGCTTTTTGATACCGCCGCCGCCGTCAAACCAGCCCCTTTCACCGTACTGGTGCTCGGCGGCAGCCAGGGGGCCCACAGCATCAACCAGGCCGTGAAAGAAGCCCTCACGGTCCTTTTGCCAAAGGAAGGAATCGGTTTCCTGCATCAAAGCGGAGCATCCGACTGGCAGATGATGACCAAAGCCTATGCCCGATACAACATCCCGGCCAAGGTCGCCCCCTTTTTCACAGACATGGCCAGTTCGTATGCCGGCGCCGACCTGGTGGTAGCCAGAGCCGGGGCCACTACGATAGCTGAGCTCACTGCCTTGGGAAAACCGGCCATTCTTGTCCCCTTTCCCTTTGCCGCGGACAACCATCAGATGCAAAATGCGCTTAGCCTGGCCGAATCTGGCGCCGCTGAAATGATCCTGGAAGCAGATCTGAGCGGCCAAAGCCTGGCCGAGCGGATCCGCTTTTTCCGGCACCACCCGAAGCCGCTTTCTGCCATGGCTGACAAGGCCGCCGCCCGTGGCTGCCCGGATGCCGCCGATATCATCGTCTCGGATTGCTATGCACTGCTCGGCCTTGAACTGCCAAAGGCTTGCCCGAGGCGCTCCGTGGAGCCTGAGCCATGTATCTGAAAAAATACCATATTCATTTTGTCGGGATCGGTGGTATCGGCATGAGCGGCATCGCGGAGCTGCTGCTGAATTTAGGCTATAAGGTCTCCGGCTCCGACATCAGGGCTTCGGAGATCACCCAGAGGCTGACCCGCCTGGGGGGTTGCGTGGCCATCGGCCACCGGGCCGAAAACGTCCTGGGCGCCGATGTGGTGGTGGTTTCCTCGGCCATTGACCCCGCCAATCCCGAAGTCAGCGCAGCCCGCCAGAGTGTCACCCCGGTGATCCCCAGGGCTGAAATGCTCGCCGAGCTGATGCGCCTGAAATATTCGGTAGCCGTAGCCGGTGCTCACGGCAAGACCTCCACCACCTCCTTGGTGGCCACGTTGCTGGCCCACGGGGGGCTGGACCCCACGGTAGTCATCGGCGGAAAACTCAAAGGCATCGGTTCCAACGCCGTGCTGGGCAAAGGCGAGTTTATCGTTGCAGAAGCTGATGAAAGCGACGGCTCCTTTCTCAAGATGGCGCCAACCATCGCCGTCGTGACAAACATCGACCGGGAGCATCTGGACCACTATAGCGACATCGAGGCGATCAAATCGGCTTTTTTGGAGTTTATCCACAAAGTCCCCTTTTACGGCCTGGCCGTGCTTTGTCTAGACAACGAGGCCATCCAGGAGCTCATTCCAAAAATCGGCAAGCGGTTTACTACCTATGGGTTAAATCCTCAGGCCGACCTTCAGGCCACCAACGTGGCCTTTCACGGCTTGAAGAGCCGCTTTGACGTGGAATTTCAGGGCCAACGTCTGGGTGAGGTCGTCCTGAACCTTCCGGGCATCCACAATGTCTTAAACGCGCTGGCCAGCATCGTGGTGGCCCGAGAACTGGGCATCGACTTTGCCACCATCCAGGCGGGGTTAAAAACCATTGAAGGGGTGGCGCGGCGCATGGAAATCAAGGGGAAAATCGGCGGGATCACGGTGGTCGACGACTACGGCCACCACCCCACAGAGATTCGAACCACCCTGGCCGCGGTTCGGGAAAGCTGGCCCGGACAACGCGTGATAGTGGTGTTTCAACCTCACCGCTTCAGCCGGACCCAGGCGCTTTTTGACGATTTTACCCGATCCTTTTACCAGTCCGACGCCTTGGTGGTGCTGCCCATTTATGCCGCCAGCGAGGCCGTCATCCAAGGGGTTACCGGGGAATCGTTGGGTGAAGGCATCCGGGCACACGGCCACAAGGATGTCGCGTATGCGGACAATATAGAGGCAGCCGTAGCGCATCTGGAAAAGATCGTGATACCAGGAGATCTGGTCTTGACGCTTGGCGCCGGCGACGTCTGGAAAACCGGGGAAGCGCTGCTGGATCGGCTTCAGGCGATCGCACCAAGCCGGGAGCCTGAAAACAACTTGTTTGCCATGCCTGTGCAACCGGAGAAAACCTGTGGTCATTAGCAAACACATTCGAAAAAACAGGCGCAGACTCAGCGGCAATCCATTCTGGGGGTGGTTCAACGCCTGTCGGACACTGCTGAAAACCGTCGGCGGGCTGATCGCCCTGGCCGGCTTTAGTCTCTTGCTGATATTGGGCTATGACGCGGTCACGCAATGCGCACTTCTAAACGCCAGGTCCATCCAGGTCATCGGTATCCAGCACCTGACCCGCCAGGAGGTCCTCAAGCAAGCCGGCATCCAGGAAGGGGCCAACGTTTTCAAGGTCAACCTCGATATGGTCAGAAAGCGGCTGCTGGCCGACCCATGGATCCGAAAGGCCAGTGTCAGCCGCCGGTTTCCGCCAGCGCTTGTCATTGAGATCACCGAACATCACCCCCTGGCGGTGGTCAGCATCGGTCAGGCGGCCCCGAAACGCTACCTGCTCGACGCCCACGGAACATTATTTAAATCCTGGACGCCCCGGGATTCCGGCGATTTGCCAGATATCACGGGACTTGGCTACGCTGATCTGGATCTCGGGGACCAGGTTCACAGCCCCGCGTTCGAGGCCATGATGCAAATTTTGACAATGGGCACCGAAAAAAATAGCGTGCTGCCCGACAGCGCCATCGGGCGCATCCAGATGGACCGTGACATCGGGGCCACCATCACGACATTAAAGGGCAAACGGCTGATTCTGGGCTTTGGCCACTATAAAGAAAAATTGCAGCGACTGGCCAGGGTCCGGAAATACCTAAAACAACTCGAGACGGTGTCGGGTTTTAGTTCCATCGACTTAAATCTGGCAGATCGCGTCGTCATCGTTCCAATTGTCCGGAAAGATGACGAAAAAAGTCACAAGGAGGTATAAGTGAAGGGTTCGCAAGACATCATCGTTGGCCTCGATATCGGTACGACCAAGATCTGTGCCGTGGTCGGCGAAGTCTCGGGCAAGGAAATCAACATCATCGGCATCGGAACCCACCCATCCGTGGGGTTGCGAAAGGGGGTGGTCGTTAATATCGAAGCCACCGTGGCATCGATTAAAAAAGCGGTAGAAGAAGCTGAACTGATGGCCGGCTGTGAAATCTCATCGGTCTACGCCGGCATCGCAGGCGGTCACATCACCGGTTTCAACAGCCGGGGCATCGTGGCCATCAAGGGAAACGAGATCAGCGAAACCGATGTCACTCGAGTCATCGAAGCCGCCAGGGCCGTGGCCATACCCATGGACCGGGAGGTCATCCATGTGCTGCCCCAGGAATATATCGTGGATGATCAGGCCGGCATCCAGAACCCGGTCGGCATGGCCGGTGTGCGCCTGGAGGCTAAAATTCACATCGTCACCGGGGCCGTCACCTCGGCCCATAACATCGTCAAGTGCGCCAACCGGGCCGGCCTGGACGTCTGCGACATCGTGCTCGAATCACTGGCCTCGGGCGAAGCGGTGCTCACCGAAGAGGAAAAGGAACTGGGTACGGCCCTTTTGGATCTGGGTGGCGGCACCACGGATCTGGCGATCTTTTCCGGCAAGAACATCAAACACACCTTCGTACTGGCTTTGGGCGGCAACAACCTGACCAATGACATCGCCATCGGTCTACGGGCCCCGCTGGGAGATGCCGAGATGATCAAGAAAAATTTCGGCACCTGTCTTCCTGGAAACATTCGTTCCGAAGAAACCGTCGAAATCCCGGGCATGGGGGGACGAAAGGCCCGAAATCTCCCGCGGCAGGTTCTGGCCGAAATCCTCGAACCTCGCATGGAAGAAATTTTCAGTTTGATCAAACGCGAGATCTACCGGGCCGAGATGCAACACTTCATGGCCTCGGGTGTGGTTATCACCGGGGGTTCGGCCCTTATCGAAGGGGCCACAGACGTGGCCGAAACGGTTTTCAATGTCCAGACACGACTGGGAAAACCCATGGGCATCAGCGGCCTGGTGGACGTGGTCAACAACCCCATGTACGCCACCGGTGTAGGCCTGGTCGTCTACGGGGCCAGAAACCAGAGTGCCAAGAAATTCCGGATTCGGGACACCAACATCTTCAACCGGGTCATGACCCGGATGAAAAAATGGTTCAAGGATGTGATTTGACATCCTTGTCAATGGGGTGCAGGGCACCCACAAACGATGCAAAATAGGGGGGGAACGCATGTTTACGTACGTAGATAACGAGAAATCAGCAAAAATCAAGGTGATCGGCGTTGGCGGGGCTGGCGGAAACGCGGTCAACAACATGATCGAATCCAACCTGCACGGTGTCAAGTTTATCGCGGCCAACACGGATGCCCAGGCCCTGGAGATCTCCAAGGCCCAGGTCAAGATCCAGATGGGCGAGCTGCTCACCGAGGGGTTGGGGGCCGGGGCCAACCCGGACACCGGCCGGGAAGCCGCCGTTGAAACCACGGACGCGATTCGCGCCGCCCTGCAAGACAGCCACATGGTCTTTATCACCGCCGGCTTGGGCGGGGGCACCGGCACCGGGGCCGCTCCGATCATCGCTGAAATCTGCAAGGACCTTGGGGCCCTGACCGTGGCGGTGGTGACCAAGCCGTTTTCCTTTGAAGGGAAAAAACGGGCCAGACTGGCCGAAGAGGGGCTTGAGGCCATCAAGGAAGTCGCCGATACCGTCATCACCATCCCCAACGACCGGCTACGGGGCCTGGCGTCCAAAAACGCCCGAGCCATCGACATGTTCAAGAAGGCCGACGAGATCCTGCTGCATTCCGTAAAAGGCATCACCGACCTGATCATGATCCCCGGGCTGATCAACCTGGACTTTGCCGATGTGCGCACCACCATGTCCAAGGCTGGAATGGCCATCATGGGCATCGGGACGGCCAGTGGCGAAAACCGCGCCGTGGAAGCCGCCCAGCGGGCCATCTCCCACCCGCTGTTGGAAGACATCTCCATTGCCGGGGCCAAAGCGGTGCTGATGAACATCACCTGCTCAAGCGACCTGACCATGGAAGAGATGACCGAGGCCTCGGACCGCATTCACCAGGAAGCCGGAGAGGATGCGGAAATCATCTGGGGCACGGCCGTAGACGAATCTTTGGGCGATGAGATGCGGGTGACCGTCATTGCCACAGGCATCGGCGCGACTGCCGAGATTTCCTCGTTTGGCTCCCGCCGGGATTTTCCGGCCAGGGGCGAACACCGCACCCGGGGAAAGGTCAGAGACATCACGCCGGCGGACCTGCAATCGGCCATCGATTTGGACGAACCGACCTTTATCCGACGCAAGCTGGCCTCGGGTGAAGGCATCGGCTCCACTTACCGGGGCTACAAGGGCATCGTCATCGACAACTCGGATCTGGATGTGCCCACGTTTCTCCGGCGAAAAGCCGATTAAGCACACGAACCGATCGTCTGCGGCAAACGAAAAACCCTAATGGCCGCAGGACCTTTCCATGGAATGGGAAAACCCTTGCGGGGAAGGTTAGGGCGCCACCGTGGCAAACGGGGTGAGCTCGAGTGCCTTAAAATGACTCGAAAATCCGACACAGCGCCTTTGGATTTCGCCGCTTCGGAAACAGGAGCCATTCGCAAATCATGGGCTGGACGCTTGTCTGTCGCCCTGGTGTACCCCAACCGGTACGCCATAGGCATGTCCAATCTGGGGTTTCAAAGCGTTTATGGCCTTTTCAACGCTTCGGAGCCCGTGGTCTGCGAGCGGGTTTTTCTCCCGGAGACCCCAGCGGGTCGGGTGATCAGCGTCGAATCGGGCCGGAGACTCATTGATTTTGATATCATCGCTTTTTCCATCTCATTTGAAAACGATTACCAAAACCTGCTGACGATACTGGATCTGGCCGGCATCCCCCTGCGCGCCGCCGACCGGGGCACCCCCCTGCCCCTGGTGATGGCAGGGGGAGTCGGCACCTTTCTCAATCCCGAGCCTATCGCGCCGTTTATCGACATGTTTCTCCTGGGAGAGGCGGAAATCGTGTTGCCCGAGTTTCTGCGGCGGTGGGATCCGGCCGCAGACCGGAAAACCATGCTGGAATCCCTGGCCAGAGACCTACCCGGGATCTATGTGCCGGCCTTTTACCGTCCGGTTTACCACGACGACGGCACGCTGGCCGCATTTGACGCGATAGCCGACGTGCCTACGAAGATCCAACGCGTCTTTGTCCCCGATATTAGCCATAGTCCAACGTGCAGCACCGTGGTCAGCCCCCATACGACCTTTGCCGACACCTATCTGGTCGAGGTCTCCCGCGGCTGTCCTCATGGATGCCGTTTTTGCACTGCGGGCTATATCTACCGGCCGCCGCGGTTCCGGCCGCTATCCCTGCTGTCGCAGAATCTGGCCGAAGGCAAGCGCCTGGCGGCGAAAATCGGCTTGGTGGGAACTGCCGTTTCGGACCTGCCCGATATCGCCAAGCTTTGTGCCAGCACCGACGGGGCCGCGTTCAATCTTTCGTTTTCCAGCCTGCGAGCCGACTCGCTCACTCCGCAGATGCTTTCCGTATTGCAAAAAAGCGGGGTGAAAACCGCCACCATCGCCCCGGATGCCGGCTCACCCAGGATGCGTGCGGTCATCAACAAGGGCATCACCCAAGACCAGATCATAGATGCCGCCCAGATGCTGGTGGAAAATGGAATTCCCAACCTCAAACTCTATTTCATGGTGGGGCTTCCAACGGAGACGGCTTCGGATATTGATGCCATCGTGGAGCTTTGCAAACACATCAAACACCGTTTTCTGAAATCCAGTCGGACACGGGGGCGCATCGGAGAGATCACCGTGAGCCTGTCCTGTTTTGTTCCCAAGCCATCCACCCCCTTCCAGTGGGTGGTCATGGAGGAAGTCGCCCGGTTGCGCGCAAAGCTCAAACGCATTCGACAGGGACTCAACCGGGTGCCCAACGTCCGGGTCCATGCCGACGTTCCCCGGTGGGCATTTCTACAGGCCTTGCTGGCACGCGGTGATCGCCGCGTGGCCAAACTGCTTGAACTGGCCCATCGTCATGGGGGCAATTGGGCCCAGACCCTGAAGGAATCCTCGCTAAACGCCCACTTTTATGTCTATCGGCCGCGTCTTTTCTCCGAACGCCTTCCCTGGGATTTTATCGATCACGGTCTGAAGAAATCCTTCCTCATTGAGGAGTACCACCGCGCTCTGGCGGGAAAACCGTCCAGCCCGTGTCCCATGAAACCCTGCGATCGATGCGGAATCTGCCGCGCTGCGAAAGACGCCTGATCTTCTTCTTATTTCTTTCGGCAAATCTGTGTAACGATCCGGGCACGCCGCCAGAAAAAGGCACGGTCTAAGGATTGCCCGCCACCTGGCTGCCTAAGACGCCATGTTACTAAATGGTCCGGAGCAGACCGATGCAGTGGGCCATGTCCGCAGGCATCGGCGCTTTGAAAATCATAGGCTCCCTGCTGGATGGATGGCAAAAGGTCATGTGCCAGGCATGAAGCATCTGCCTGGGGACATGCAGGATCCGGGGGGGATAGGAACGTTTGCCACCATAAACCGGGTCTCCGATGACCGGATGTTGCATCTGAGCCAAGTGTACCCGAATCTGATGGGTGCGTCCCGTCTTGATTTCGACTTCCAGCAGACTGGCATCGGGAAATTGCTCCATCACGCGCCACAGGGTCAATGATTCCCTGCCATGACGGCTGTGGGTGGACATTTTTTTTCGTTCCACGGGATGCCGGCCAATGGGCAGGTCGATCTGACCCCGGGTTGCCGGCATAGTGCCGGCCACCAGGGTCAGATACACCTTTCGGATACGCCGCAGCTGAAACTGCTCCACAAGGGCCTCATGGCTGGTTTCCTGCTTAGCGATCACCATCACTCCGGAAGTGTCCTTGTCCAGCCGATGCACGATGCCCGGACGAAGGCAGCCGCCGATGCCGCCAAGGTCCGCGCAGTGGTGCAGCAGAGCATTGACCAGGGTCCCGCAACGGTGCCCCGGAGCCGGGTGCACCACCAGGCCGGCGGGCTTGTCGATCACGATGATGTGCGCATCTTCGTAAAGGATGTCTAGATTCAGCGCCTCGGGTTCGCAGGCAATAGATTCCAAAGGAGGCAGGATTCCGGTCACGCGTTGCCCCAGTTTGACATGAAAGCCGGGCTTTACCGGCGTGTCATCCACCAGAATATGGCCCTGACGTATCAGTTCGGTGATCCGGGAACGCGACACCTCAAGTCGATCCGAGACCCACCGGTCCAGGCGCTGTCCGGTTTGGCCGGATTCAATGGTAAACGTAAACGCTTCGGGAAGGGGCATCAATGGAGAGAAAAACTATTGGTCGACGGCAAAGAGCAATTCGATCTCTTCGACAATTTTGGTCTCTGTGGTTTTCTTGGCGGTGGACAGCTCCCGAACCAGTAGGGCATGGGCCGTGTCGTAGAGCTTTCGTTCCGCGAATGAGAGGTCGTTGGTCAGTTTCAGCAGGTAGAGGTCCCGAAACACGGCCGCCACATCAAACAGGGAGCCGGTCTTGATCTTGTCCATGTACTCCCGGTACCGTCGGTTCCATGTCTGGTTGTCGCCGTTGGTGTCTTGTCGATCCTTCATGATATCAAAAACTTTTTGGACATCTTGCTCGCCGATCACATCCCGCAGGCCCACGGAAGCGACGTTGCAGGTGGGAATCATGATCACCATGCCGTTTTCCAGCACCTTCATGATATAAAAATCGTGAGTCTCACCGTTGACCACGCGGCTCTCGATGGCCTCGATGCGCCCAACCCCATGAGCCGGGTACACCGCGAGTTCACCGACGGCAAACTTGCGCAGCGGCCCGCAGGCGTTGTCTGGCTTGCCTTCCGTTGTTTTTTCCATCATCAAATCACCGACCACGTTTGGGTATGGAGAAGATCATTTTTTCTCGAAACTCGTATTTTATAGCATTTTTGGAAAACGTCTTCAATAAAAAAAGGATTGGCACCCCCGGCAGGGGCTGCCAATCCTTTTTCATTTCAAATCCGGTGCGTGTAAAATTTTCCGGCTACATCAGGAAAGGCACCATCAGCAACGCCACGACATTGAGAATCTTGATCATGGGGTTGACGGCAGGACCGGCGGTATCCTTGTACGGGTCGCCCACGGTGTCGCCGGTGACGGCGGCCTTGTGCGCATCCGAACCCTTGCCTCCCAGATGATCATCTTCGATGTATTTTTTGGCATTATCCCAGGCCGCACCACCGGTGGTCATGGAGATGGCCACAAACAATCCGGTGACAATCGAGCCGATAAGCAGCCCGCCCAGGGCGACTTTTCCCAGCAGCAAGCCTACGATAATCGGCGCCGCGACAGGAAGCAGGGCGGGAATCATCATCTCTTTTAGCGCAAACTTGGTGACGATGTCCACGCAAGCCGCGTAGTTGGGTTTGGCCTTTCCTTCCATGATGCCGGGGATTTCGCGGAACTGGCGACGCACTTCCTCGACCACGGCACCTCCGGCACGACCCACGGCCTTCATGGCGATGGAGGCAAACAGGTACGGCAACAGACCGCCGATAAACAAGCCGATAATGACGTGAAAGTCACTGAGATCGAAACGGATGGGGGTTGTCTTTCCGCCTTGCACCTGGAACTCATAGACATAGCAGGCAAAAAGCACCAGAGCGGCCAGGCCGGCAGAGCCGATGGCATATCCCTTGGTGACGGCCTTGGTGGTGTTTCCCACCGCATCCAGTGGATCGGTGACAGCGCGCACACTCTCGTCCATTTCGGCCATTTCCGCAATGCCGCCGGCGTTGTCGGTAATGGGGCCGTAAGCGTCGATGGCAATGACCATACCGGTCATGGACAGCATCGACATGGCGGCCATGGCAATGCCGTAGAGTCCGGCCATGTGGAAAGCCACGTAAATGCCCAGACAGATGGCCAGCACGGGTGCGGCCGTGGATTGCATGGAGACGGCAAGCCCTGCGATGATATTGGTCCCATGACCGGTGGTGGAGGCTTCGGCAACGCTTTTCACCGGAGAATAGATGCCGGTGTAAAATTCGGTGATTATCACAATGACCACGGTCAGCACCAGACCCACCAGGGTGGCATAGTACAGACGCAGGCCGGTGACGCCATCGAGGCTAGGCATCAGCTTGATAACGGCATAATAAAAGGCGACGGCGGCGATGATGGCCGAACCGAACATGCCCTTGTAAAGCGCACCCATGATGTATTCGCTTTTTCCAAGGCGCACGAAAAACGTGCCGATGATCGAGGCGACGATGGAAATGGCGCCAAGCACCAGCGGGAACTGAGTGGCCATCGGATTCTTGGGAAACAGCAGATGGCCGATCAGCATGGCGGCCACCGCCGTGACGGCATAGGTCTCGAACAAGTCAGCGGCCATGCCGGCGCAATCGCCCACGTTGTCCCCGACGTTGTCGGCAATCACGGCGGGATTTCTGGGGTCGTCTTCGGGGATTCCGGCTTCCACCTTGCCCACCAGGTCAGCGCCGACATCAGCGCCCTTGGTAAAGATACCACCGCCAAGACGGGCAAAAATGGAGATCAAAGAACCGCCAAAGCCCAGGGCGACCAGTGCAATGACGTCATGGGTAACGGTGTAGAAACCGGCAACAGCGGTCAACGCCAGGCCAGCCACCATCATGCCGGTAACCGAACCGCCTTTAAAAGCCAAGGACAACCCCGCGGCCAGGCCTTTTTTGGAAGCCTCGGCCACCCGCACATTGGCTAACACCGACACCCGCATGCCAATGTAGCCGGCCAGGTAGGAAGCGGTGGCACCGATGACAAAACCAGCGGCGGTCTTGGCGCCAAGGAAGGTAAAAATCAACCCGCAAACCACAACGCCTGTGATCGCGACACTTTTCAGCTGACGATTCAAGTAGGCAATAGCGCCTTCGGCGATGGCGCCAGCGATTTCCTGCATCCGCTCATTTCCGGCCGGAGCGCCCTTGACCGCAACAGCGGTCAGAATCGCGTAAAGTACCCCGGCCATTCCAACCAGGGTACAAACCAACGGCAAGTTCTTCAATACAGCGTCCATTCTTTTCCTCCATGTGGCTGTTGAACGTAAATTACATTTTCCTGTTAAACGCATTCATGCCGGCCTTGGTACCACGGCAAAGCACGGTTACGACCGCGTCTGCGGCCTGCCGAAGTGTCGCGTCCAAAATCGGCGCTTCCTCCACGGCAAATCGGCCCAGGACATAATCGACGACAGAGTCCGTTTCGCAATGTCCGATCCCGATTCTCAGCCTGGGAAAATATTGTGATTCCAAGGCCTCGGAAATCGAACGAATTCCTCTATGTCCCCCATCCCCTCCTTTCTCTTTGATTTTCAGTCTGCCTAAAATTAGGTCCAAATCATCGTGAACCACTAGAATCTGCTGGCTGGGCAAACCCAGCGTGTCGGCAAGCTCCCGGACGGGCCCTCCGCTTAAATTCATATAACAAAGGGGTTTGGCCAGCCAGACCCCCTTGCCTTCTATCTCGCTAAATCCTTTCCAAAGTCGGCCGTCACAAATCGGCGCACGGCATCCAAATCGCTGTACCAACCGCTCGATGACCATGAACCCCACATTGTGACGGGTTTGGGCATAGATCTCTCCGGGGTTTCCCAGCCCCACGACCAAGGCTACCCCGGGGTGGGCGGCGTCCAAGACAGCCAAGGTTATGACGCGGCGGCCTCGGCCTCCGGGGCCGCCTCTTCTGTTTCTTCGATCGCTTCACCGGCGCCCTTGGGGCTGAGGATGGTGACCACCGTATAATTCGTATCGCTTGCCATCTCGGCGCCTTCCGGAAGGACAATGTCTTGGATATGCATGGAATCGCCCATATCCAGGGCGGTGACATCAATGGAAATGGAATCCGGAATCGCGTTGGGCAGACACAGTACTTCCAGCTCCCGCCGGACAAGCTGCACCATCCCTCCGTTTTCCACGCCGATGGACTTGCCCTTGACCAGCACCGGCACTTTGACGGCAATCTTTTGATCCATGGAGACCTCGTAAAAATCCGCATGGAGAAATTGTCCCGTGACCGGATGGGTCTGCAGTTCCTTAAACATGGCCGTGCGAACCATTTTTTGAGGCCCGCCGTCGATGGACAGATTCAACACCGTCTGCCGAAGATGGCCTCTTCGCAGAACATTTTCGATATCGGCGGCTGGCACCGCCAACAAAATCGATTCGGTTTTGGGGCCATACAATACCGCAGGAACCTGGCCCTGCCGGCGCAACTGTCGGGCCGGTCCATTACCAGTCGCGGTACGAAGGCTTGTTTTAAGTTCGATGAGATCCAAGAAATCCTCCTTAGAAGAAAAACCATATGTTATACAAACAACGAGGTGACCGAATCGCCGGTATGGCTTCGAATGATGGCCTCTCCGACGAGTCCGGCAACAGAAAGGACTTTGATCTTGCCGCAGGATTGGGCGCTTGCGGTCAACGGAATGGTATCGGTGACCACTAGTTGCTGGATCGCCGAGGCCATGATGCGATCCAACGCCGGCCCGGAGAGCACCGGGTGCGAGCAACAGGCATGGACCTCTACGGCGCCATGAGCAATAATTGCATCGGCGGCTTCCGTCAGGGTTCCGGCTGTATCGACCATGTCATCCAAAATCAGCGCCGTCTTTGCACGAACATCCCCGATAACCGCCATGGCCTGGGCCACATTAGGCATATCCCGACGTTTATCGATGATGGCCAGACCGGCATGCAGCCTTTTGGCAAACGCCCTGGCCCGCTCGGCTCCGCCAGCATCCGGGGAGACAATCACCAGATTGGCCCCGAAACGCGTCTTGATATAATCCAGCAGCACCGGTGCCGAAAAAAGGTTGTCGACGGGGATATTGAAAAACCCCTGAATTTGGCCGGCGTGCAAATCCAGAGTGATAATCCGGTTGGCTCCGGCGGTGGTCAGCAAATCAGCCACCAGTTTGGCGCTGATGGGCACCCGGGGAGCCACTTTCTTGTCCTGACGGGCATACCCGTAATAGGGAATCACCGCCGTGATGCGTCGGGAAGAAGAGCGGCGAAAAGCATCGATCATCAGCAGCAGCTCGACCAAATTGTTATTGACCGGATCACAGGTGGACTGGATAACGAAAACATCTCTGGATCGGACGTTTTCATCGATTTCGATCTGAATCTCTCCATCGCTAAAGGTCTTGACCTTTGCGCCACCGAGGGTGCATTTGAGGTAATCACAGACTTTGCTGGCAAAAACGGGGTTTGAATTACCTGAAAATATAATGAAATTGTTTTGATTTTGTTCCGTTGTCAAAGCTGTGTCCCTCTTATCAGAAACTGGCTGGGGCGGGAGGATTCGAACCTCCGAATGCAGGAACCAAAATCCTGTGTCTTACCGCTTGACGACGCCCCAGCAAAGTCCTTTCCAGGACGTGGGACCAAAAAAACAGGGCCATACTCAATTATCGTGAACCTGCCGGCGCCCGCTGCGGCGCACAGCCAACAAGAAACCGCCTCCATGAGGTCTCGGCAGTTACCCGAGCATCGACTTTTCGGGCCGCATCCAAGTTGTCAAATGCGGCAAAAACCGCTGAACCGCTGCCGGACATCAACACTGATTGGCCTCCGGCTTGAACCAGGCAGGCCACAGCCCGCGCGATATCCGGGCATAGCGCCTCGGCCGTGGGCTGCAAATCATTGCAGAGGTGTCGCCGGAAATCGAAGTCTTGTTTGTCAAAGGAAAAACTTTTAGATTTTTTTTCACAATTTGTCAATCTTAAATTATGCCTTTGATAGACCTGAGCCGTGGATACCAGGACTCCGGGGAAAATGACCAGGAACCACAGCGGCGGCAACCCCTCATAAGGTGTCAAATGCTCTCCGATGCCACGGGCCACAGCGGGTTGGCCCAGCATAAAAAAAGGGACGTCAGCACCCAACTTTAGCCCCATTTCCATCAACGCCGGCAGGTCCAACGGGTAGCCAAACAACTCGTTTAATCCGCGCAAAACGGCTGCCGCATCGCTGCTGCCACCGCCGAGTCCGGCACCTGCGGGTATTCGCTTTTCGATGCTGATGGACACCGCCGGTTTTCGGCCCATCGCATCGAAAAAACGCCTGGCGGCCCGATGGGCCAGATTGCGGGAATCGCATGGGATACCGGGGTCGCTGCAGCCAATCGTGATGCCTTCACCGTCAAGGGCCAAGCCGATGCGATCCATGATGGCAACCGGGCACATCAGGCTAAGCAACTCGTGGTAGCCGTCCGGGCGTTTCCCCGTCACCTGGAGAAAGAGATTGACCTTGGCCGGCGCATCGAGCATCAAGTCGGCAGCCCCGGGCGTGGTCGCCGGCCGCATCCCCACAAGGCGCTTTTCAGTTATCGGGGTCAAATCGCACCCCTGGCGCGTTGCTCATTTTCTGCTTCCGGAATTTTGGCTATCCCTTTTCCCGCACATAGATGATACGCAGATCATACAAGATGCTCTTTAGCATGCCGGCCTCATCGGCGGTGAGATTTCCCCGGGTCTTTTCCTCGAGCATCCCCAAAATATCGATGGTCTGCTTTCCCAGTCCCAGGTCCTTTTGCACCTTGCCGGTTTCCGGATCTCCGATGACGCCAAGATGAAAAAGCGCCGATGCGTTCAAGGAAATAATGAAGGTCGAGAAATTGATTTCCGGCAGCAACCCCTGGGTTGCCTCCTGCTTCTTGCCGGCCTGGGCTTTTCGTGTCTGCATTTTTTGTTCTTCTTCAGACATGGCTCGCTTCTCCTGAAACCATTCACGGAATATGGCCCGTGGGCTGGCCCTGTTAAAATTCCAGAGGGATGACGCTTTTGACTGTCCTGAGCTTGCCCAAGACTTCGAGCACAGCGGGTGGAATCGGCGTATCCGTTTGCATGAAGATGATGTTGCGATCCCCCTCCTCTTCCTGACCGACTTGCATCCGACCGATATTGATGCCGTGATTGCCCAAGGTGGTGCCGATCTCTCCGATGGAGCCCGGAATATCCTTGTTTTGGATCAGGGCCATGTGTCCGCTGGGGATCAACTCCAGGCGAAACGAATTGATCTTGACGATCCGGGGATCCTTCTTGCCGAAAATCGTCCCGGATACCGTATTGTTCATCTCCGTGGTGCTGACTTTGGCCGTGACCAGGTTATTGTAGTCTTCCGATGCGGCGATAGTGGTCTCGGTGACCTTGACGCCGCGCTCCTTGGCAATCACATTGGCATTGACAAAATTCACATCGTCTTTGACCATGGGGGCGAGCAATCCCCTGAGAAACGCGGTGGACACCGGCGAGAGATCCAGCCCTTGGAAGTCCCCGGCATATTCAATCACCACCTCCTCGATGGGGCCGCAGATCAACTGGGATTGGAGGCATCCCATCCGGTCGGCCAGGGTAAG
>JBJKSK010000432.1:0-3553 GCA_046704125.1 Desulfobacterales bacterium
GCCTTGGCGTTGGCAATTCCTTGCATGGCCCCTGCAAAGCAGCCCTCCATGCCCCGGAACCGGTCGTGGCTGCTGCTGTCGGCCCCGTCGATGCTGATGCTGATGCGCTTGATGCCCGATTCGACCATCCTGGTTGCCGCCGACTCGGTAATCAGGGTGCCGTTGGGGGCCATGACCATGCGAAGCCCTTTGGAGGTGCCGTAGGCGGCCACCTCGAAGATGTCGGGGCGCATCAGAGGCTCGCCGCCGGTAAGAATCACGATGGGATTTCCCACCTCAGCGATTTGGTCGATCAAGCGGCGGGCTCCAGCGGTATCCAGTTCTCCCGAATAAGGTCCTCTGGTGGCCGCGGCACGGCAATGCACGCAGTTGAGGTTGCAGTTGCGGGTAATCTCCCAGGCTACCAGACGCAGGGTGTCGTTTTTTCCCGGGGTGCTGTGGCCGTGACCAGGACGGGTCGGGTTCATGGTTTCGCAGGTCTTTCGGTGTCGGATGCTACCGGTTTAAAAATAGGCTTCTTGCCAAGGCGCAAAGCAAACGCAAGGTTTACTCATATTTTGGTGCTGCCGGCGTTGCGGTTTAGCGAGTCGGGAAACTGGTTTCAGGGTTTTGGTTGCATCTATGGCCGCAGAGCGTTGGCGGCTTCCAGGGCGAAATAGGTCAGGATCATGTCGGCGCCGGCGCGCTTGATGGCTGTCAAGGACTCCATCATCACCTTGGTCCCATCGATCCACCCGAGCTGATCGGCGGCCTTGATCATGGCGTATTCCCCGCTGACGTTGTAGGCGGCCACGGGAAGGTCGATTTCCTCGCGGATGCGGCAGATGATGTCCAGGTACGGCAGCGCCGGTTTGACCATGATGATGTCTGCCCCTTCATCGATGTCCAGGGTGGCTTCCCGGATGGCCTCCTGGGCGTTGGCCGGATCCATCTGGTAGGTGCGCCGATCCCCGAACTTGGGGGCCGATTCCGCCGCTTGCCGAAACGGCCCATAGTAGGCCGAACAGTACTTGGCCGAATAGGCCATGATGGGTACCTGGGAAAAGTCGTTTTCGTCCAATGCCTCGCGGATTTCGGCCACCCGGCCATCCATCATGTCGGACGGGGCCACCATGTCGGCTCCGGCCCGGGCATGCGACAGGGAGGTTTTGGCGATTAAATCCAGGGTCGCGTCGTTGTCGATTTTCTGCCCGTCGACAAATCCGCAGTGGCCATGGTCGGTATACTGGCACAGGCAGACATCGGTGATCACGGCCAGATCCGGAACCTTGTCCTTGACGGATTTTACGGCTCTTTGAACGATGCCGTCTTTGGCATAGGCGCTGGTGGCCAGCGGGTCTTTGGTCGCCGGCACCCCAAAAATCATGACGGCGGGAATGCCCAGATCCCGGGCTTGCTTGGCCAGCGGCAAGAGCCGGTCGACGGACAGCTGGCTGTGGCCGGGCATGGAGGCGATGGGGTTTTGTACCCCCTTGCCGTCGATGGCAAAAAGCGGCAGGATCAGGTCGTCCGGGGTCAAAACGGTTTCACGGATCATGCGCCGAAAGGCGTCGCTTTGTCGCATCCGTCGTGGGCGGTAGTCTGGGAATCGCATGTCGGTATCCTTAAAAAATATAGGAAGACATCCATTTCAAAAAAAGGGGATCACGGCCCGCAAATTACCCCCATGTCACGAATTGGCGGAACCATCGGTATGTCTCCTGCTTGTCCTGTTCATCCCTGATCGTTGACAGACAGGGTTCAGGCGATTTCGGCGTCGGTGAGAAAACAGGCCGGATCCGGCGCCCAGATGTCGCCGGTGACCGCTTCGGCACGCACCCTGAAGTTTCCCCCGCAGATGTCTAACCAGCGGCAGGCGGCGCATCGGCCCTTGACATGGCGTTTTTTTTCCTTGAGCTTTGCCATCAGCGGTTCGCTGGTGTCTGTCCAGATCTGGGAAAAGGGGCGTTGACGAACGTTTCCGAAGCTGTGATGGCGCCAGAATTGATCGGCATGCACCTGGCCGTCCCAGCTGACGCATCCGATGCCCCGTCCCGAGTTGTTGCCCTCGTTCATTTCAAGCAATTTAAGGACCTCGGCGGCTCTCCGGGGATTTTCCTTCAACAGGCGCAGGTACAGATACGGGCCGTCGGCGTGGTTGTCCACGGTGAGCACTTCCTTGGGTTTCCCGGCATCGTGGAGTCTGCGGGTGTGGGCCATGATTTGATCCACGGCCGCGCGAGTGGCCTCGTGGCTCAAGTCCTGGGAGACCATCCCCGATCCCCGGCCGGCATAAACCAGGTGATAAAAACACACGCGGGGAATTTCCATGTCCTCCAGCAGCTTGAAGATATCGGGAATTTCCTCGACATTGTACCGGTTGATGGTAAATCGCAGCCCCACCTTGATGCCCGCCTGCCGGCAGTTTCGGATTCCCTGGATGGCCCGGTCAAAGGAGCCGGGGACTCCGCGAAACCGGTCATTGATATCTTTCATCCCGTCGAGGCTAATGCCCACATAGGATAGACCGATTTCCTTGAGCACCCGGGCCGTATCTTCCGTGATCAGGGTGCCGTTGGTAGAGATCACCGCCCGCATGCCTTTGCTCACAGCATAGGCGGCCAGCTCCGCAAGATCCTTTCGGGCCAGTGGTTCACCGCCGGAAAACAGCAGTACAGGTACGCCGAAGGCGGCCAGATCGTCGATGAGCGCTTTTCCCTCCTGGGTGGTCAACTCGTTTTGAGCGGCGATGTCCTTGGCATGGGCGTAACAGTGGGCACACCTTAAGTTGCATCGCCGGGTGACGTTCCACACGACCACGGGACGCTTGTCCAGGGAAAACTGCAGCAGATGCGACGGCAACTGAGAGGACAGTCTTTCGTATCGCAGGGCATCTGAGGGTTCCACGGTGCCACAGTAGAGTTTGGATATTCCAATCACGACCGGTAACCTTTGAGGCTGGAGTTCAGGAAGCGCCCAGCTCGTTTTTGATCAAGTCGTTGAGAAAGACCTCTGGTCCTTCCAGAGCCTTGCGGCTGATGAAAAAACGATTCTTCCCCGTTTTTTCCCGAACCAGCCGCAACCCCAGCTCAAAATCGGCGGAAAGCTTCGGGTAGATGGCCTCCATGCCGACCCGGCGATCGATGATCTGCGCGATGATAAAATCGATGGCATCATCTTCCAGGACGATGTTGATGTCGTGGTTCTTGAAAAAATACAGTTCGATTTTCTTGATCTCGTCATAATAGGAGCGGATCCGCTCCAGAACGTGGCCTATGTCCATGATGTGGCTGGAGTAGCATCGCGCGATGGTATCGATACGAGAAGGCGTCAGTGTCAGGCTGTATTTTCCCGCCAGAGCCAGGCGGTTTTCCACCAGATAGGTTTTGATAAACTCCATTTCCTGGCTGGCCAGCTCGTCAAAAAGGGAATCGAAGTGCTGCTGCTGCTGGCCTCCGAGCAAGGCCTCCAAGGTGGCTTTGGGCTCCCGGATGACTTCCATGGTGACCGGAAAGCGTTTGACCGCAGAAGACGGCAGGCTTTTTTCGAAGTCCAGAAGCGCACGCTCCACGAC
>JBJKSK010000433.1:0-4125 GCA_046704125.1 Desulfobacterales bacterium
CCTGGGCCTGACCCAGGGTCTGTTGTCGGCCCTGGTGGCCGATACCACCACCGCGCATTTGCGCGGTACCGCCTTTGGTTTGTTTGGCCTGGTCAGCGGCATCGCGATTTTACTGGCAAGTCTCCTGGCTGGCTGGTTGTGGCAACATTATGGCGCAGGTGCGGCCTTTTTCGGCTCGGCTGTGATCGCAACCGTTTCCCTGATCGGTTTCCTGGCAAGCGTTCCAAGCCGATCACCAAACCCCGATGTCTGAATGGCGGGTCAATCCCGAGGCCAAGCGTCGTGCTGGGCAAGTGCGATCGCAGCGAAACCCCGGCGATACGCATCCTGTGGAAAAGATTTCGTTCGAACCGATTGACATTAAAATCAAGTTATGCTCAATTGGCATAAGATTATAAAATCATGGAGAATGTGCAGCATTCCGGTTCCTTCTCACTTCCGGTTCTCCTCGCTATTCGGATTTTTTGAGAAGCCGTAGACGCGGAAAACGACAGCATGGGCGTTTCACCATACCCGGAGACGGCATCATGACCGAAAATGCCACCAGTTCCAAGATACCCCCGAAAATCGGGGAATTGCTCATACAGGAAGGCTTCGTCACTCAAGACGACGTGAATCAGGCGCTTGATATCCAGCGCCGGGAAGCCGAGGCCGCCAAAAATCCGCTGGGAAAACTGTTGCTGCAAAACGGGCTGATCTCCAAGGAACAACTCCGCCAGCTTTTGGATCACCCCTATCTGCGGAAAAACTTCGGGACGTTGGCCATCGAGAAGGGTTTGGTGACCCGGAAACAGCTGGATGCCTGCCTTGCCCAACACCATTCGGACATGCCTATTGGAAAACTGCTGATCAGCCAGGGATTGATCACCGAAGACGACGTAAGAGACATTCTCAACATCCAGCTTGGGGGAACCAAGATCGGAGAGCTGGCTCACAAAATCGGCATGATCCGGCAAGAAGTTCTGGACCGGGTATTGCAGATCCAGCAGCGCCGACGGACCCTCGGAGAAATTCTTTGCGATCTGAAACTCATCGCGCCCGAAGACCTCAGCCATGTGCTTAAAAAGTATAACAAACAGATGCGTCTCGGGGATATTTTGCTCCAGGAAGACATTATTGATGAAGAAAAACTCAACGATGCGCTTCAGGAGCAACGGCAATGGGCGCAACCCCTGGGCAAGATTCTCTTTGAAAAGAAATACGTCACCAAGGAACAGCTCTATCGGGCGCTGTCCAGGCAGTACAATCTTTCATTCAAGCCCCTGATCGGCTTTTCGATAGGCGAAACTGAAAAACCGGCCCTGGTTCAAATCGTTCGTGAAAAATACGCCGAAAAAAACCAGATCATCCCCCTGTCCCTTGAAGGCAACACGCTTGAGCTGGCTGTTTCCAGCCCAGACCATCGGAAGGTGATCTCCGAACTCAAAGGTCTCTATCCCCACCTTCGGATGACCTGCACCCTGATTACCGACGACAAGTTCGATTCCCTGTTCCAAAGTCTTTACGACAGGCCTTTTCACAGCGATGGAATAGCCGAACTGGACGAAGAGGGCTCCGATGCGAAAATCGATGCCATCCAACTCGACATGACCCACGAGCCAGGAGAAAAAGAGGGAAAAACGCCGCTCTATCAGCATACGGACATGGAGGCCGAGGAAGTCGTAAACTTTATCATCAAGTACGGAATTACCAAAGGCGCCAGCGACATCCACATCGAACAAGATCGCAAAGGGCTCAAGCTGCGCTACCGCCTCGACGGGGTCCTCCAGCTATTTCGCCAGGAATGGCTGACGACCAAGCTCCAGGAGATGGCGCCGGCTATCATCTCGCGCATCAAGGTGATGTCCAACCTCGATATCGCCGAACGGCGGGTCCCCCAAGACGGGGTATTCCGGGTGAACTACTTCGATGCGGCCGTCAGGCAAAAAGTCGATCTCGATTTCCGGGTGGCCACCTGCCCGGCCATCGTCGGCGAAAACATCACCATTCGAATCCTGGATTCGCGCAAAGCCAAGGTGGGCCTTGACAAACTCAACCACTCCCCCCACGTGCTGGAAGGTTTCAAACGTCTGCTCAAAAGCTCCGCCGGCATGGTGCTCGTCTCGGGTCCCACGGGCAGCGGCAAGTCTTCCACGCTTTATGGCGCCCTGCAATTTATCTATAACCCCGGAATCAAAATCATCACCGCGGAAGACCCCATCGAGTACAGTTTTCCCGGCATCATGCAAACCCAGATCAACCCCAAGATCGGGGTGACGTTTTCTCGCTTGCTGCGATCCTTTCTGCGTTTTGACCCGGATGTCATCTTTGTCGGTGAAATGCGTGACAAGGACACGGCCAGCATCGGCTTTGACGCCGCCCAAACCGGACACATGCTGCTGAGCACCATTCACACCAACGATTCCATCGCCGCGGTCTCGCGGCTAACCGACCTGGGTGTGGAACTCAACCAAATCGCCTCCTGCCTGCTCGGGGTGCTGGCCCAGCGCCTGGTGCGCCGGACCTGCCCGGAATGCTCCAGCCAGTATACACCGGATGAGCAGGAGTGGTCCTTTTTGTTTCACACGTACCCTTCACACCTGGAATTTTACCGGGGAAAGGGTTGCGAAAAATGTGACTTCAGCGGTTATAAGGGCCGGACGTTGATCTCGGAGTTTTTTGAAGTAAACAAGGAAGTGGCCCACGCCCTAAACTGCGGGGCCACCGAACGCGAACTCAAGCCGATCGCCCTGGCCAGCGGGATGAAGACGATGGTTGACGACAGCCTGCTTAAGCTCGAACAGATCACGCTTTCCGAGATTATCCGGGTGGTGCCCCACGAAATGATCAAAGAGTTCAAGTCGCGGCATACCCGCGGTGAGCCCCTGCACAGCCCGGTGCTGCCCTCTTTCGGGCCGCCACAGGCGCCGGCCGCCAAAAACGGCTCATTCACGATATACGTCCCCGAAAACGAACGCGATACGGTTCAGCAGATGTTTACCCGCTTTTGTGCGCTGCGTAAAATCACGGGGGCACCGATCGAAGGCCAAGACGAAACCCTTTTTTTCGATTTCATCACCCACCACCACCGGAGCTTGACTCGCCGGTTCGGCTGCCAGGGCATCCACTTTCATATCGAGCAGCAAAATGACGAGGTCAAAATTTTGGGATATCCCGCAAATTAAGATCCGGGTAAGACCCCGAGCAAACCAGGAGCAACCGTGGCTAGAATCGTCACCGTGACAAGCGGCAAGGGGGGGGTTGGCAAGACCAATATCGGCCTCAACCTGGCCATCACCCTGTCTTCCCAGGGCAAACGCGTCTGCCTGTTTGACGCCGATCTGGGCTTGGCCAACGTCAATATCCTGCTGGGCATCTATCCCGAGTACAATCTCAATGATGTGATTGCCGGTTCAAAAGCCCTGGAGGATATCGTTATTAAAGACTGCCAGGGCATCGACATCATCCCCGGCAGCTCGGGGGTGGAAAAAATGGCCGATCTCCCGCCGGACCAGATCGGTCCCCTGGTCAACGACTTCGCACAGTTGGATGACTACGATTTTATGATTTTTGACACCTCGGCCGGGGTGGCCCGAAACGTCATCGCCTTTTGCATGGCCTCCACGGAAGTCATATTAATCGTTACTCCCGAACCTACTTCCTTGACCGATGGTTATGCCCTCCTCAAGATCTTGGCCCTCAATGGCTATGACCGCACGGTGCGCGTGCTGGTCAACCAGAGCAAAAGTGCCAAGATTTCACAAATCGTCTACACCAAACTGCGCGACACGGTGCAAAAGTTTCTCTCCATCCGAATCGCGCCGATTGGCGCCATCGACTACGACCCCCATGTGACCGAGGCGGTCAATGCCCAGCAGCCTTTCGTAGCGCACTATCCAAACGCCCCGGCTTCCCGGTGCATGCGCATGATCAGCGCTCACCTGTTGGACCCGCAAATTGTAGATATCCAGACCTTGAGCCCCCAGTCCTTCTGGGAGAAGCTGATAGACCTGTTTCACAAACCCATCAAGGGCGCTACCGCCCTTCCGGCGGCAGCCGGAAATCCGGCCCAGAGCCCGCCGGAAAAAGGTTCGGCGGCACCTGGCCCCGCCCCAGCGCCGCCAAAGCCCCAGGCCCCCGTAAAAC
>JBJKSK010000434.1:0-2746 GCA_046704125.1 Desulfobacterales bacterium
CAGCAATGCCGGTGTCGGCCCCCAGCCCGGTATGGGGACCCTGGGAGGCACCTATGGGTACAACGTGGCCATGAACCTTCCCGTTGCCGCCTCCAATCCGGCCACCATCGGGTTCAATTTCATGCGCATCGCCGGCAACCCGCTTCAACTTGACGCCCAACTGATGGTCATGAGTTCCATGGGGGAGGGAAAAATCGTATCTACACCCCGAATCGTCACCCTGGACAATAAGAAAGCCATTATAAAACAAGGTCTTAAATATCCATACAATGTAGTGGACGTAGCGGGAAACACCACCACGGCATTCCAGAATATCGACCTGACCCTGGAGGTTACCCCCCACGTCACCGCCGACAACAGAATTGAGTTGCAGCTTCACATCACCAAGAATGACATCGGAAACGTCATCAACAACCAGCAGTCCTTCACCACCAAGGAAGCCCAGACCGAGCTTCTCGTCAACCAGGGCGACACGGTGGTCATCGGCGGAATTATTCAAGACACGAACAATAACGACCAATCCGGAGTTCCCGGGCTTTCCGACCTGCCTGTGCTCGGCTGGCTGTTTAAATCGCGTTCTATTTCAACGGACAAGGAAGAACTGCTGATTTTCATCACCCCACGGATCGTGAAGCTGGACAAACCCATATCCGGTCAAAAGGGGTAAACAGGAGACTGCTTTCTTCTCACAATCCGGCCAGCGCCGATGCCGCCTCATTGGCCAGAGCGCTGTCCGGTGCCAGATCCAGGACCTTTTCATAGGCGCCGCGAGCCTTGCTCCGATCCCCCAAGCTTCGGTAAGCGGCGCCTAGATTCAGATAGACTTCGGGCGATTGTGGGGCAAGAGAAGCGGCTTTTTCAAAGGCCTCCAAGGCTTTCTGGTACTTTCCCATCGCCATATAGGTGCGGCCCATGCCGATCCGGGCCTCGAAAAATTTGGGCTCCATTCCCAGAGCCTTGCGGTAGTAGCCAAGCGCTTTTTCGTAATCGCCCTTGTTATAGTAGGCCCATCCAAGATTGGCCAATGGATACTGGGGGGTCACGTAGAGCAGACTCCCGGTGATTTTCTGAAATGTCGCAATAGCGGCATCCCAGTCCTTCAGCGCCAGGTAGGCCGCCCCCAGGTTGTTTTGGGCCGGGACATAACTGGGTTTTAAAGCCACGGCCTTTTTGAAATGGACCACGGCCAACTGGTTTCGCTTTCGAGCCATGTAAACCAAGCCCAGGTCATTTTGCAGAAAGGCGTCGTCCGGATTCAGTTTCTCGGCTTGCAAAAAGGTGCTGAGGGCCTGGATGTAATTTCCCTCCCCCAGGTAGACTTCTCCAAGCCCCCTGAGATCTTCGGCCTGGGTCTTGTGCAATCGCACATTGGATGTGCATCCCAAAAGCGTCACCACCCCGACCAAAAACAGACAGACACCATATCGACAGCGTTTCATCGCACGCTTTCCTTTCCGTTTGCAGATCCCGGTGACGCAACGGATATGACCGTCAGTCCCCGATGTATCAGAAAATCCGCCACTGAATCCGGCAGCGGTCCTCTCACCAGAAGCACTTTGGCCCCATCTTTGCGCGAAACGAGCAAACCCGCGACACTGACCCGGGTCGTGTATCCGTCGGCACGCGGGGCCGCTA
Organism: Desulfobacterales bacterium; assembly: GCA_046704125.1. GTDB lineage: Bacteria > Desulfobacterota > Desulfobacteria > Desulfobacterales > JBJKSK01 > JBJKSK01. The sequence continues at coordinate 1,636 of JBJKSK010000434.1, forward strand.
TGAAATCAGGGTTTTCCTTGGACTCAAAGCCAAGGGCGGCCAATAACCGTTTTGTCCACATCTCGAAAGCAGTTCCGGGAAGAATCGAGACGATCCGGATTCCGGTTTTTTGAATGGCCTTGGCCGCATCACCGTAAAGTTCCCCAAAATCCACCAGGCAATCTGCCCCCGGGGCACCGATGATAAGATTGGACAAGGCTTTGACCTGCACCCCGGCGTAGGGAAACGTCACTGGCACATGCTCTTCCAGACGGGCCCCGAGGCCCGCCATCAGTTCCCGCACGAGTTGTTTCGGCTTTCCGTCTTGAACGCGCACCAGGTGGCCGGCCTGCTCCCGGGAAACACCGGATACGGCAAAAGCGGGCTGCCCGTCGGGCCAGATCTCCCTGAAGCGAATCCTTCGTTTGGCCAGAAATCGAATTACCCCCGGATCCGTCGGCTTCTCTCCGGGTTGAAGCATATTGATAAAAATCGGTACTTGCCCAGACGGTGGCCCGACAGACTTCAACTGCCACCTGGCCGTCACGGAAACGGTAATCTTTCCATCGGCGACAACGACGTGATGCCCTTGACCCTCAACATCCGGTTCCGAAATGGCATCCAGAATCCCGGCCACGCTGGATTCCGGACGGATATGAACCACACGGACATCCGGCCAGAAATGCCGGATGGCCGCCAGGCGGTTTTCCCCTAAAGGCTTTGTGGTGCAGACCAGATGCATTTTATTCAGGTCGATGACTGGAAACCGGCTGGTATCCAGGGCCAGATCGGCCTGTCCGGTTCGAGGAAAATAGTAGGTGCCCCGGGCCATCAGCGAGGCTTTAAGTGTGCTGCAAATTCGGCCAAGCGCAGTGGCGGACCGGTTTTCTTGAACCTCTGCCAAGTCCGTGGGCGGCACCAAACGGCCACCGACCACCTCGGCGCCGCCCAACGAACCCACCGACGGCGTACCCAGGACATGCCCGAGAGGCCATGGGACCGGCAACCGCAGGCGCTGACCCACAAGAATCTTGTTGATGTCTACGATTTGGGGATTGGCCAGCTTGAAGCGCCGCATTCCCGACGCAAGGCTTTGAGATTTCAAGCCGCCAAAACGCCGGGCGATCAAAGA
>JBJKSK010000435.1:0-3964 GCA_046704125.1 Desulfobacterales bacterium
TTTGCCCTGTTTTTCGACAGGTACTTCCGAAAACCAAAAAATAAGGCCTTGAGCGCCGTTTCATGAATACCCAAAATTTTTGGTGCCGACTTTTGGCCTCGGCACCATACCTTCAAAAAGGAGAACACGCATAATGAAATCACAGGCTACCGTGGTGGTCATCGGCGGAGGCGCCATCGGCGTCAGCGTTGCCTATCATCTGGCAAAATACGGATGCAAGGATGTGGTGCTTGTCGAAAAACACGAGCTGACCTCCGGCTCCACCTGGATGGCCGCCGGCAACTGCTCTTTTTTCCACGGCAATTACTACTGTACCCAGATCAACAAGAAAAGCATCGAGATCTACAAAAAACTGGAGGCCGAAACCGGGCAGAGTGTCGGCTGGCATACCACCGGCTCCATCCGCACGGCGGACAACCCCGGGCGCATGGAGGAACTGGGTTACATCTACAGCATGAACCGCTGCCTGGGACTGGATGTGAGCTGGGTCGGCCCCGACGAGATGAAAGCCATGCATCCGCTGATGCACACCGACGGCCTGATCGGCGGGCTCTACTGGCCCGATGACGGCGACGTGGACCCCAACGGCATCACCATGGCCATGAGTATCGGCGCCAAAAAATACGGTGCGGAAATCAACACCCACACCCAGGTCACCGGCATCGAGCGCCGCGGCCCCGATCAGTGGCTGGTGCGAACCGACAAGGGCGACATCACCTGCGAAACGGTGGTCAACGCCGCCGGGCTGTGGGCTCCGCAGGTGGCGGCGATGGTCGGGCTGGAAATCCCCTCCATTCCCGGGGAGCATACCCATATTCTCTTTGAAGCCATTGACGCGGTGGAAAAGCGCAGCACGCCGCTGCCCCTGATCCGCGATCCGGATCGCTCCATTTATATCCGCCAGGAAATGAACAGTCTGATTCTGGGTCTTTATGAAAGCAAGGTAAAGCAGTGGTATCCCAAGGGAGTTCCCTGGGACTATGCGCAAACCGAGCTGCAGCCGGACATCGACCGCATCGCCGATTTCATCGAGGCGGGAATCTACCGGTTTCCCATCATGGGCGACACGGGGTTTAAGCATGTGACCGACGGCCCCATCACCTATACCCCAAACGGCGACCCGCTGGTGGGACCGGCCTATCCGCTTAAAAATTTCTACCATGCCTGCGGATACAGCTTCGGCATTACCCAGGCCGGGGGCATCGGCCATTACCTGGCCGGGTGGATTCTCAACGGAGAGCCTGAAATCGACCTGTGGCCCGTGGACAGCCGGCGCTACGGCAGCTATGCCAACTGGGCCTACAATCATGAAAAGATCGAGGATACCTATCCGCGGCTGTATGCCATCATCTGCCCCAACGACTGGCGCGATGCGGCCCGGCCCAATCGCACCGCCCCCATCTATGAATACCAGAAAAAAGCCGGCGCGGTCTTTGGCGACTACTACGGGTGGGAGTGCCCCAACTACTTTACCGACAGCAGCGCCGACGGCCGTGAAAACCCCGGCTGGAAGCGCAACAACACCTTTGACCATGTGGCTGCCGAATGCAAACACGTCCAGCAAAAAGTCGGCCTTCTGGATTTGAGCCGTTTCGCCAAGACCCGCATCAGCGGTCCAGGCGCTCAAGACTGGCTAAACCGCATGACGTGCCAGAAGGTGCCGGCCCAAAAGGGCCGCATCGCGCTGTCGCCCATGCTGGATAAAAACGGGCGCTTCAAATCCGATATGACGATCACCAAGGTCAAAGAAGGCGAGTATTTGTGCATCACCGCCTCGGTGGGCAAACGCCATGACCAGCACTGGATGAGCCTCAACCTGCCCGAAGATGGCAGCGTATGCATGCAGGATGTCACCTACCAGATGGGCTGTTTCGTTCTGGCCGGGCCGAGGAGCCGGGAAGTGCTGGCCAAAGCCTGCTATGGCGATGTGTCCAACGCGGCTTTCGCCTTCGGCACCAGCCGGGAGCTGTTTATCGGGCGGATCAAATGCCGGGTCAACCGCATGAACTACGTCGGGGAGCTGGGCTATGAAATATTTCATCCCATCGAGAGCCAGATTTCCGTGTTCCAGACCCTGATGGAAGCCGGAAAGGCTTTTGACCTGAAGATGTTCGGCATGTATGCCATGGATTCCATGCGACTGGAAAAAGGCTATCTGGCCTGGAAGAGTGAAATGAATGTGCACCACACGCCGCTGGAGACCCCTGTGGCCTGGACGGTCAAGATGGACAAGGACTTTATCGGCAAGCAGGGACTCATCGAGCAGAAAGCCGCAGGGATCCCGCGCAAACTGGTCTGTCTGGTGGTTCAGGCCGTCGATGCCGATCCCTGGGGCTATAACCCCATTTACCATGGAGAGACCCTGGTGGGCATGACCTCATCGGGAGGCTACGGCCATCGTACGGGAAAAAGCATCGCCCTGGGCTACGTCGCCCCGGATCTGGCCGCGGCCGGCACCAAGCTGCACGTGGAGGTCCTGGGCCAGAGGCTAAACGCCGAAGTGGTGGCCATGCCCCTGTATGATCCCCAAAACGAGAGAATCAAGGCCTGATTGAATCAGGTGGATAGCCTGTGAGGCTGAAGGCTGCGGGCAATAATCATTGGAGACGAAACGAAGCGACGCGCGCTTGAACCGGCTGATAAAACGGCGGCCACATGATCCAGGGTGTTGCCAAACACCTGATAGCCCAAAGCCTGACAGCCTATAGCCCAAACGCGTGAAGAGGAAAATCCCATGCAGATTTACGTATGCGTTAAACATGTGCCCGATACGGCGGCCAACATCAAAATTGTCGGCGACAATGGATTCGATGACAGTTCGTGCAAATTCATTGTCAACCCCTACGACGAATACGCCATCGAACAGGCCGTGCGCCTGGTGGAAAAACATGGCGGCGAGGTGGTCATTGTCACCGTGGGCAAGGCCGAAGCGGTCGGCTCGATTCGCGCGGCCATGGCCATGGGGGCCCACCGGGGCATCCTGGTCACGGTGGAAAGCCAGTTTCTCGACAGCCAGGTGACGGCCCGCGCGCTTCAAGCCGCCATTGAAAAAGACGGCCAAAAGCCCGATATCATTTTTGCCGGAAAAGGCGCGGTGGACTCCGAAGGCTTCCAGACCCTGTATCGATTGGCGGCCGGCATGAATCTGCCGGTGGTCAGCGAAATCAACCAGATGCAGATATCCGATGGCAAGGCCAGCGTGGCGCATGAAATCGGCGGCGGCGCCCGGCAGCGTCTCGAGGTGGCCATGCCATGCGTGCTGGGTGCCACCAAGGGGCTCAATGAACCGCGTTACCCCAAGTTTCCCGATATCATGAAGGCCAAGAAAAAGGAGATCAAGACACTGTCCATCAAAGACCTCGGTGTCGACCCCGAAGCGGCCCACAGCCGGCTGCTCAAGCTGGAAAAGGCTCCTGAACGCTCCGGGGCCAAGATGATAGGCGGTGACATCCGCCAGGCGATGGAAGAACTGGTGCGCATCCTGAAAGAAGAAGAAAAAGTGATATAAGGAGAAATACCATGGCAAACATCGGTATTTTGATAGAAACCGAAGACGGCAAGGTCAAAGACACCAACTTCGGTGTGCTGACCGCCGCCCGGGGCCAGGGCAGCGGATCCGTGACCGCCTTGATGCTCGACGGGTCGGCGGAAGAGGCCAAGGAAACCCTTGGAGCCTACGGAGCCGAAAAAGTGGTTCAAATTACCGTGGCGGGGGCGGACCTGGCCTCCAGCCCGGATCTCAAGGCCAGGGCGCTGGCGGCGGCCGTCGAAAACTACCGCCTGGACGGTCTGCTGGGCCTGGCCAGCGCCCAAGGGCGGGATCTTTTCGCCCGGCTGGCGGCATTTATGGACCAGGCGCTGGTCTCCGACGTGGTGGCCGTGGATGTGGCCGGGAAAACCGTTCGCAAATCCCATTTTTCCGGCAAGACCTTTGCCACCATCCAGCTGACGGATCCGGTGATGC
>JBJKSK010000436.1:0-4240 GCA_046704125.1 Desulfobacterales bacterium
CTTTTTCTGCCCGATGATATATTTATCCAGTTCCTTGACGATTTCCGATGGTTTCAACTCACTCATACCCGTTGCCTTAATGTGTTTTTCAGTCGGCCCCGCAATGGAACATACAGCCTTGCGGGCATAGCCCGCCTTACAGTTCTTCTATGGTCACCGTTTCGTTGGTGTAGATGCAAAGACTGGCGGCAATGGCCATGGCCGCCTGGACGATCTGGGCAGCCCCCAGTTCGGTGTGTCGCATCAGGGCCATGGCGGCGGCCTGGGCCCCTACGCTGCCCGATCCGATGGCAATCACCGGTTCATCGGGTTCGATGACATCCCCGTTTCCCGAAATAAGGAACATGCGCTTGTCGTCTGCGGCGATCATCAGGGCTTCCAAGCGCCGCAGATATTTATCGGTGCGCCAGTCACGGGCCAGCTCCACGGCGGCCCGGGTCAGATTGCCGTGATACTGTTCGAGCTTGGCCGCCAAGCGATCCGAGAGATTGATCGCGTCTGCCGTGGCCCCGGCAAACCCCACGATAATCTTGTCGTGGTGGATCTTTCGGACTTTCCGGGCATGATGTTTGACAATGGTATGTTCCAGGGTCACCTGGCCGTCGCCGGCCACCGCCACGTGCTCGCCGCGTCGAACGGCCACGATGGTGGTTCCCCGAAACGTTGGACTTCCTGATGGATTCACGGCTTGCACCTATTTTCTCGGGTGTGCCCGGTCGTAAGTTTCCATGAGCCGATCGATGCTCACGTGGGTATATTTTTGAGTGGTGGAAAGACTCCGGTGCCCCAGCAGTTCCTGGACCACCCGCAAGTCCGCGCCGGCATCCAGCATATGGGTGGCAAACGAATGGCGCAACACATGGGGTGAAACCGGAACCTGCAGCCCGCAGCAACGAACCAGGGCATCCAGAATGCGTCCCATGGACCGTGGTGTGAGCCGCCGCTTCCGGTGGTTTAAAAACAGCGGCGCATCGGCGGCATCGGACTGCCCCAGCCGGCGGCGGTAAACAGCGATGGCCGAAAGGGCCCGGTGGCCCACCGGCACGATGCGCTCCCGGTTTCCCTTGCCAAGCACCCGGATCGTTCCCCGGACAGCGTCCACATCCCCCACGTTTAGGCCCGCTACCTCGGAAACCCGGACGCCGCTGGAATAAAGCGTCTCGAAAATGGCCCGGTTGCGGCAATCCAGCACGGAGCCGTCCGGGATGGCATCCAGAAGCCGAAACATGTCATCGACGGTCAGCCACGAGGGCACCGGCTGGTCCTGTTTTGGAGTCAGCAGCGCTTCAGCGGGATTTTGGGCCACCACGCCGCATTTGACCAGATAGCGAAAAAACGAGCGCAGGCAGGAAAGCTTCCGGGCCATGGTCCGTTTGCTGTTTTTGCGATGCAGTTCAACCAGATAGCCCCGAATGGCAAGCGCATCCACGCCATGGATGGAAACCGGCAGTTCCCGGACTGAATTCCCGTTAGACGGCAACATGTTTCTCAGATAGGCCAAAAACCCGTGCAGATCCCTCTGATAGGCCATGCGGGTGTGTTCCGAATAGTTTTTTTCCACCACCAGAGCCACAAGAAAATCGGCTATCAAGGTTTCAATTGACTCGATCATCGAATGCAATCAAGGCTTCCAGCTCATCCCAGGAAGCCACCTCCATGAAGGGATGGTTCTGCCGGTTCCAGGGCTGATGGAAGACAATGGGGATCACTCCGGCGGCATCCAGGGAAAAGCAGGTTTCCAGACGGTCTTCCACGAAAAAATTCACCCGCCGTTGCTTGAGAACCTCGGTTTTGGCATCAAAATCGCCTGTAGCCACAACCTCTATATCCCCGGGTCCCAGCTGCAGCTGGTCTTGGAGCCAAGATTGGATCGGCCCGGCACTGGGTCGAGCCGTGACTAAAAGCAGCGGCCGGCTCCCGTTGGCGATCCGACGGATCACCGCCGGTGCCCCGGTAATGGGATGCAGCGGCAATCCATGGGTGTCGTCGTGGATTTTGTCGATGATGGCCAAGATGGTCTCCGGATCGATGTCGGTGCATTCCGAGAGGCGGTAACAGGTAAAATCCTCGTACCGGATCCCATGAATGTGAAACTCTTTCCGGGCGATATCCAGAAACAGCCTCATGGTGTCGGCCACCACGCCGTCGATGTCAAAGGCGATGGAATTCGGATCGATCATGGTGTTTGCCCCGGCCATGGTAAACCTTGAGCCCAAAAGACCGGCCAGTGGCAAAAAAACCGACGCTGGCCCATCAGGCGGCCCGGCGCGTCTTTTTCTTCAGTTTGGAAATCCGGCGGCGATAGATGCCGGCCATTTTAGCGTCATCGGCCGACAAGGCCTCGATGCGCTTGGCCTTGAAGGCCCTGATCTTTTCCTTGATCTCACGCATGGTGACATCGGTTTTTCTGGTGGCAGTGTCCTGAATTCCCCGGGCCTGTTTGACGGCGCTGACCAGCTCGGCCTTGTTCATGCCATGGGCGCCCACAATCTCGGGTATGCTCTTGGCCAGCTCGCGCAGCTCCGTGGCCGTCATTTTATCCAGGGGTTTTTCCTTGGCTACCTTTTTTTTGCTTCCCATATCGATTCTCCTTTCCAAAAATGAACGGCTCGATTCGTCCAAATTTTCAATGGCATGGCGACTAAAAAGACAAGCGGTGGCATAAGCGCCACCGCCCACGGGTAAAAGGACGCACTTAAAATTTGACTATCTAATCCATTTGCCTTAAACTTGTCAACCCGGTTTTTCAGTCTTTCCCGATCTTTTCAAGCAGCGGACGAAACAAATCCATGGGAAAGGGGAAAATGGTGGTGGTGTTTTTCTCGGAGGCCATTTCCCGCATGGTCTGAAGGTATCGCAGCTGAAGCGCGATGGGGTTGCTGCGGATGATCTCGGCGGCCTCGGCCAGTTTGGCGGCGGCCTGAAACTCGCCTTCAGCGTTGATCACCTTGGCTCGTCGTTCCCGCTCGGCCTCGGCCTGTTTGGCCATGGAGCGCTGCATTTCCTGGGGCAAATCGATGTACTTGAGCTCCACCGTGGTCACCTTGATACCCCACGGATCGGTATGCATGTCCAAGATTTCCTGAAGATGGGCGTTGATCTTGTCCCGCGCGGACAGCAAATCGTCGAGTTCCGCCTGTCCGCAGACACTTCGCAACGTCGTCTGAGCCAGCTGACTCATCGCATAGCCGTAGTCTTCCACCTGAACGATGGCTTTGATGGGATCAATGACCCGAAAGTAGATGACCGCGTTGACCTTTACCGAGACGTTGTCCCGGGTAATCACGTCCTGCGGGTCCACGTCCAGAGCCACCAGACGAAGGCTCACGGCAGTCATCTTGTCGATGATGGGAATCAGGATGATCAACCCCGGGCCCTTGGCCGCAAGCACTCGCCCGAGCCTGAAGATCACCCCCCGCTGGTACTCCTTGAGCACCCGGATGGCCGAGGCCAGAAAAAGTACAATTAAGACAACGATGGCAATGATGGTAATCATAACAGCCTCCAGCCCATAAAAGTCACGATTGACGATTCACGGCTTGCCCATTGACGACTTGCCGGCTTTCGATTCACGACAGACATCCAACACCAGGTCTCGAACGCCCGTGACCAGGACCCGGCAACCCACGGGCAAGTGCTCATCGGCGACAGCCCGCCACAGTTCACCGTGCACAAACACTTTTCCCTCCGGCGTCAACGCGTTTCGCACCACTCCGATTTCTCCGATCAGGCCCTCGACCCCGGTTTTGGCCCGGGCCACCTGGGCGCGGACCACCAGAGTGCCCACGGCCAAAAAAAAGCCCGATACCACCGCCACGGTGGGCAGCACCACCGTCAGGGCCACGCCCGTTTCCCCGGGACCCTGTTCAAAGAGCATCAGAGAGCCCAGAAACAGCGACACCACGCCGGCCACGCCCAGCAAGCCGTAACTGGTGATCTTGATCTCCAGAACCAGAAAAAGCAGGGCCAAAAGAATCAGCACCACACCGGCAACGCGCACCGGAAGGGCCTGAAGGGAAAAAAAGGCCAGCACCAGGCAAATGCCGCCGATCACCCCCGGCAGCACCGCCCCGGGATGGGCCAGTTCAAAAAAGATCCCGACCAGCCCGATCATCAACAGGATGTAAGCGATGTTGGGATCAGCGATGGCCTTTAGCACCCGATCCCGAAAGTCCTCGTGCAAGACGATGCGCGGCAAACCGGCAAGCTTCAGTGTCCCCTTGCCGGCCACCACCCGCCC
>JBJKSK010000437.1:0-4754 GCA_046704125.1 Desulfobacterales bacterium
GTTCTTACAGGGCATGGACCTTATGGGAAAGCAACTGATTTTAACAGAAAAGCCGTCGGTGGCCAGAGATTTCGCCAAGGCCTTGGGCGTGGCGGCGGCCAAAAAATCCGAAGGCTATCTGGAAAGCGACCAATACGACATCACTTGGGCTATCGGTCATCTGGTGACGCTTTTGGAGCCCGAAGATTATGATCCGGTCTGGAAATCCTGGAAACTCGATACGCTGCCGATTCTCCCCGAAACCATCCGTTACAAGCCCATCGCCAAGACCCGCAAACAATTCAACGTGATCGCCAGGCTGTTGAAAAGGGCCGACATCGACACGGTGGTCGTGGGTACCGATGCGGGCCGGGAGGGCGAGGTGATCGCACGAACCATTATAGCCGAATCACGGTATGAGAAAACCGAGCGGGTCATGCGCTTTTGGTCGTCTCAGGCGCTCACCCCCCAGGTGGTCAAAGACGGTATGCATCACCTGGCCCCGATTTCCCAATACGACGGCCTCTGGCAAGCCGGCCAGGCCCGGCAGGTAGGCGACTGGCTCATCGGTATGAATCTGACCCGGGCCTATACACTGAAAACCGGAACGCGAAAAGTCTTTAGCATCGGGCGGGTGCAGACCGCGTGCTTAGCGCTTCTCGTGGACCGGAAGCGGGAGCGGGAAAATTTCGTACCCCGGCCCTATTGGCTGCTCAAGGCGCATTTCCACAATTCCAAAGGACATTGGCTCGGTCAGTGGAACGGCTCCGACGGCAATCGCTTCTCCCGGGTCCAGGATGCCCAAGCGATCCTGGAAAAAATCCTGACGGCGAAAGTCGGCGAGGTGCTCTCGGTTTCCAAACAAAAGAAGAAAACCCCGCCTCCGTTGCTTTACTGCTTGACCGACCTGCAGCGGGACGCCAACCGGTTGTTCGGCTTTTCAGCCAAAAAGACGTTGGATATCGCCCAGGGGCTCTACGAGACGAAAAAGTGCCTGTCGTATCCGAGAACCCCCTCCAGGGTGCTGGGAAGCGAAAACGTGACCCTGGCCCGGCAAATCGTAGACAGCCTCTCGGCGGTCTATGGCAAATATTTTGCCGGCGTCGACTCGGATCTGATCGCTGCGGCAAACAAACGCGTCTTTAACGATGCCAAACTTCAGGACCATCATGCGCTGATTCCCCTGGCACCGATTCCCAAAAACGCCACCGAGGCCGAAAACAAGATCTACGGCCTGGTAACCAAGCGATTTGCCGCCGCCTTTCACCCGGATTACGAATACGAGGCTACGGAAATTGTTACGGCCGTGGCCGGGGAAAAATTTGTCACCAAGGGCCGACGTCCCCTGGTCGTCGGCTGGAAGGCGGTCTACGGCGGCATTCAGATCATCGAAGAAAAGATAGACGAAGACGAGCAGACCGATTTGCCGCCGCTTGCCAAAGCCGATCCGGCCACGATGGAAACCGCCGAGGTGCAGGACCGCATGACCACCCCGCCGCCGGCCTATACCGAGGCGCTGCTGCTAAAGGACATGTCCAACCCGGCCCGATATGTTTCCGAAGATGCCGAAAACGCCGATGCACTTAAAAAAATCTATCGCGGCGACGTGGGCCTGGGCACTCAGGCCACCCGGGCACAAATCATCGAAACGCTTTTGAACCGAGACTACGTGCAGCGACAGGGCAAGTACCTGGAGGCCACCGAGCGGGGCTGCGGCCTCATCGACGGGATCCGTTCGCTGCCCAGAACCAAGGCCATCGCTGACGCGGCGGAAACGGCCCGCTGGGAAAAACAGCTCGTTGAAAATCCCGCACGGTTTCTCACCGAGATCCGGGCATTTGCCGACGGAGCTGTCTCCGAGATCCGGCAGGGGCAAAACATCGGTGGGGAATCTGAGAAAAACGCTCCGACTCCTATCGGCAAATGCCCGGATTGCGGCGGTGACGTCGTGGCCGGCAACAAAGGCTATGGCTGCCGTAACTGGAAAGAGGCCGACGGCCGCTGCCGATTCACCATCTGGAAGTCCATGGCCGGGAAATCCATTTCCCCGGAATTGGCCAAAGAAATCCTGGAACAGAAAGAAACAGCGCTTTTGGCCTTCACCTCCAAGAACGGCCGCCCGTTTCGCGCCAGAATTTGCCTGGAAAAAGAAGGCGGCGCCCACAAGGCGGTTTTAAAATTTGAAAAGCAATAGCGACTCCTGCCGCCACCTTTGCCAAAGTTTCTATGCCTCGTTTCCTTGACTTTTCTGCATTTTCAAAAAGGGCTAGCGGGGTCGGATTTACAAGAAATAGATATCTGCCCTGGCTTACTTGTTTTTTTTGGTTCTCTGGCTTGATTTTGCATGCCCTTCGGGTTATAAGCGCCAGCAAACGCACAAATACACCGGGCGCTTTCGCCCTCCTTTGAAAGGAGACAACCGTGGTAAAACTGGAAACCAGCATGGGGGATATCGTCTTGGACCTGGATGAAAAAAAGGCACCCAAGACAACCGCCAACTTTCTATCCTACGTCAAAGACGGCCATTATGACGGCACCATCTTCCATCGAGTCATCAACGGATTCATGATCCAGGGCGGTGGCATGGATGCCGACATGAAGGAAAAACCCACCCAGGACCCCATCGAGAACGAAGCCGACAACGGTTTGACCAACGAACCTTACACCGTGGCGATGGCCCGCACCATGGACCCGCACAGCGCCACAGCGCAGTTTTTCATCAACGTTAAGAAAAACGAGTTTCTCAACCATACCGCAAAGACCCCTCAGGGCTGGGGATATGCGGTATTCGGCAAGGTGGCCCAAGGCCACGGCGTGGTCAACAAGATCAAGGCGGTGGCCACGGGCCGAAAACTCATGCATGACGACGTTCCTGTGCAGCCGGTGACCATCCTCAAGGCCGAAGTGATGGAAGGGTAGTTTTAGGCTGTTAGGCTGTAGGCTGTTTAGGCTCACTCCTGAAACCCTGCCAAAAAGCAGGAAATCATTCCAGAAATTTCACTGATTTCTTCCTACAGTCTAATAGACTACAGCCTTCAGCCTATGCGTCTAATGATTCGTCAGGGCTTTCCGTAACGCCCCCATCCTTTGGTGGCGATCCTTCCCAGTTTCTTCAAGCGCGCGACAGGGAAATGGATCTTCCGGTCGTCAAACCCCGTTTTCTTCACCAGGGTGGCCGCATTCACGCCGTCGCGACTGCTCAGAACGATCGATTCAAACTGTTCACATCGGCTTTTCGCAGGGTAAAAAGCAGCAGTCTTCATCCAGCCTGGCGCCGATGCCATACAGAGTGGCGACGACGTGTTTGCACGTGAAGGCCCAGTCCGGACAGGAGCAGGAAAGCAGGATCTCCTTGGGCTCTGCAATCCCATGCCCTCCTTGGTGAGCATCTCCCCCAACGACTTGTGGGAGACCGGCCTTCCATGAGCTCGGGAAGCGAGTCGAAATTGCCCTGGCAGGTCTTTTTGATATTTTCCCAGACGTCTTTTTCGATGCCTTCGATTTGGCTCAGCCGCGTGAAATAGGTGGCCATAAAGGCAAAAGGAAGCTTGCCTTCCTTGTTTTCCACCAGGTGGAAATAGACCCGGCCGGCGAGGTGCACATCCGGACGCCGGGCCTGGATACAGTTTTCAACGGAGCCGTCATGGGCCTGGATGGCTTTGGCAAAGGCTTGGTTAGTTTTCCGCCATACCGATTCCTGAACCGCGCCGCTGAGGTTCTGGCAGCCGGTTGTCAAAGGCGCATTCTGCAGCAGAGCCTGGGCCAGTTGGGCGTCCAGGGAAGGCGCCAGGGAAATGCGGCGATCGCTGCATCCGGCGGTCAACAGCCAGGCTGCGCCGGTAGAGAGAAACGCGCCGGCGATTTCCTTTTGCAGGGCTATGGGTGCGTGGATCCAGTCCCTCTTGGGTGTCGATCCATTCAAGTTGCAGGCTGCCCTCTGGCATCACCACCATATTGAGTTCTTGGCGCATATCGTGTAGGATTCATGTCATGGCAACAATCATTTGTTGCCGCAACATGACTTAATACTACATCAGCCTTAATTGTTTTCAACTTGGCGTAATTTGTGTTTCGCCCGATCCCCAGCGTCAGGGCCATCTTGCTGACATTGTGGTCAAAGTGGCGGTAGGCGATGGTGATCCCCCACTTCGCCGCCGAACAGATCGCGTTGAATCGGCTCTGGAGGCGAAGCACCGCAGTGATGGCCACAAATGGCCCTTTTGGCCGGCATCCGGCCTCGTGGATGGCACGGGCAAGCGGCTTTTCCCCCGTGCCGCTTTCGCCGGTGATCAGTACCGTGGAGCCTGTCCGGGCCGCCCGTCGGGCCATGGCGAACCCACCTCCAACGGCCCTGCCGATTTCTGGAGAGGGATTCAACGCGCATTGGTCCCGCCTCGAACAAAAGGCGTTCCCGACTCCCGGCGCCGGAAAACTCTTTTAAACAAGGAGGCAGCATGAAAACATGGGTAAAGATCTGTGTTTTAGGAACCTTTTTGGCCATGGCCGGCACCCTGGCCCACGCCCAGTTTGCCAACCCCGGTGATGCCATCATGTACCGCAAGTCGGTCATGTTTCTCATGGGTCAGCATTTCGGAAGGATGGGGGCGATGGTAAAGGGTATACAACCATATACTAAGGAGGGATTTTCGAAAAACGCGGCCATCGTCGGTATGCTCTCCACTTTGCCGTGGGAGGCGTTTCAGACGCCGGGCACGGACCATGGCCCGACTGAAATGAAAGCTTCTGCGCTCCAGGAACCCGCCAAATTCAAGGCA
>JBJKSK010000438.1:0-2937 GCA_046704125.1 Desulfobacterales bacterium
GAAGCGGTCAAAGACGAGGCGCACGCCTTAAACGTCGGGGTGGCAGGTTCCGAGATCGTCGGGCTGATCAACCTGGAAGCCATGCTCATGGCCGCCGATTATTACATCGAGCGGGAAAACCTCTTTATTTTGGACCAGGATCAGAAGATCCGCCTGGTCATCGACCGGCTGGGGCTAAATGCCGTGGCTCCATTTAAACCAGAGGAAAAAATCATCGAATACCGGGTGGCCGAACCCGCCGAAGAGCCGCTGGCCGGGCTATCGCTTCGCGGCTTCATCGAAGCGGTGGGCGCCCGCAGTTCGGCACCCGGCGGCGGTTCGGCATCGGCGGCCGTCGCGGCCATGGGAGCCGCCCTGGGGGCGATGGTGGCCAAACTGACCTACGGGGTGCGCAAGTTCCAGGGCGCCGAAGGCCACATGCGCCGCATCATCCCGGTGCTCCACGATACGGCCCAAAAGCTGATCCCCATGATCGACGCGGACACCACGGCCTTTAACGACTACATGCAGGCACTTCGCATGCCCAAAGACACCGAAACCCAGCGCCAGGCGCGTTTAAAGGCCATGGACGCGGGGCTTCAAAAAGCCGTGGAGGTGCCCCTGAGCACCATGCGCCTGGGCGACCGTGCCTGGGATGCCCTGTGCGATGTGGCCCGCTGGGGCAATCCCGCGTCCCGCTCCGACGTTCAGGTCGGGGCCCGGGCACTGGAAACCGGTATCTGGGGGGCCTATCAAAATGTCTTGATCAACCTGGAAGCCATCCAAGACAAGGTTTTTTGCGCGGAAAAAAGCGCCGAGGCCGCCGCCTTGCACCAACGGGCGCAAACCAAATGCGAGGAGGTGCTTCACTTGCTGAAAAAATAATTTCTCATTGCTTTGCGGCAAAAGCAATACGGTTCACAGTTTCTACCGCCCGACACATCATAATCCCACGGTGCGTGCCAAGGTGAAAGAAGCTGCTGTCAAGACTTGATAACCACACGCGGCCCCCCTGGCCTCGCCTGACGCGCCGGCCAGGGGCAGGCCCCTCAGTGAGACGGCAGTAAACAAGCCTGTAGTATTGTCAAAAAGCAACGTCCATGAAACCCATCTAAATGGAGGAAAATCCGCATGCCAACACCTATTGAAGCGATAGAAGAATTCAGGAGGCAGTGCAGAAAACCACAATGGACCAAGGGCACGCACAAGACTCTGAAGAAAGTCGGCAAGACCGCCCTTACTGTCGGGGTGGGCATCGGAGCGACCGCCCTCGGGGCGGCGGTCCCCATCATCGCGGCGGCGATCCCCCTCAGCCTCCCGGCTTTTGTCCCTCTGGCAGGATACGGGGGAATCGTCTCATCGATAGGTGAGGCCGGCGTGGATGTCATGACGGCCTACGACGATGCCCACGATGAAGATGTCGCTCGTCCCCCACATTTTGACGCAGGTATTCTCAACCGGGCTAACATCAGAAGCATCGCGGACGGCAAACTTCTCAGCAGCAGCGAAGTCGCGGGAAACCGGGCCGGCACCAGGGGAAGCATTAAGATCAAGGACCTACTCCCGGCCATCTTGTCGCACTATGAGGCGTCTAGAAAAATCATGCCCGTGGGTCAACGACAACTTGATCAAATGGGGGGTGAATTTAGCTCCTGCCACGATGCTGAGACCATTTACAAAACTCTGGCAAACCTCGATTACCATCTATCCAAGATGAAGGCCTACGCGGATGCACTGTATCAAGTCGCGGGTGCGTTCAAGGCTTTCTGCGACCGTAACGCTGACAACCTGGAACAGGCCTGGGATCGAACCGACGGCGCCATGCAACAGGTGATGCAAAAGAATCCTGATTGGCACAGGCATAACTGTCCCGTCATGCATACGTGTTACCGCACCAGAAAGATCGGTAGAATGATCAGTTGAGCCGAATTATCGTACCAGCGATGGAAAACGAGAGGGCGCTCATCAAAGGAAAATAGGGGCCAAACTCAACGGCGGTGTGAGGTCTTTTGTCAACCTCAACAACGGTGATGGCTTCGGCGCAGACCACCAGTTCGGGGACCAAGTTTTGCACTTGGCGATCGCTGCTCCCATGACCGCTTCGCAGCCATGTCAGACGACAAAATATTTAAGTATTACCGTTGGAGGCCGCGTTGTTCCACGGGCGGCAATGCCCGCCGGGAAACGTCCTCACCGCGTTTGACGGCTACCTGAGACTCGATGTTTACAGATGAAAATCCAGGGAGGCCGCCAAGGCGGTCGGGCTTTTTCACGGTATCCGCCGCAACCGCCGTTCCAAAAAACGAGATGAGCTCTGTCCAGTCGATCAAAGGGGGTGAATATGGGCGGTAATGACTATTACCAGCAAATCAACGACGGCTATGGCGTTTATCTACAACAACCACCCAGCATAGAACAAGTTCTGAATTCCCAGCCGGAGGCGATCGCCAGGGCACTGCGGGCTGCAGATCCGAGAATGAACGATGCCTTCGACGAATTGGCGGGCAGGAGGGAGGACGACCAGCGGTGGGAAGCGATTTTGAGGGCAGTCCCCATGCGGCAGATGCAAGAGGAGTGGGAAGGGAAGGATCCCAGACATCGTGTCGGGTCTCTGCTGAAGGCGTGCTGGGATGTCTACAAAGTAGGCGGAGGTCAATTTCTCCCTAGGTCTCCAGGCTTCTACAACTGGCTGGATTCGATCCCGGAATGGGATCGTGTCGTGATGATAGCAGACAAGATGAAGGAGATCGGAACGGCGGTTCTCGGCACGGACCGTGAAAAAACGGCCTTCGTGCAGAGTCTGCAACGATTGGAAGAAAAGCAAAACGCACCGGACACCCGCCCGAATCTCAGGCCCTCCATGGTAAAGGCCTTCGTCAAAGGCGTTGCCTATCTCGACGAAAGAACCCGTCCCAGCTACAGGGTGACCTTTACAAATGGCATTGGAATGTACAGAGA
>JBJKSK010000439.1:0-3321 GCA_046704125.1 Desulfobacterales bacterium
GGCCACCATCGGGGTGGTCTGGACAAAACCCATCCTAATGGTGGCCGTGCGCGACTCCAGGCACAGTTTCCAGTTGATGGAAAAGGCCGCCGATTTTTCCGTTTCGGTTCCAACCGGGGACATGAAAGCCGCCCTGCTGTTCTGTGGGACCAAAAGTGGCCGGAATTTCGACAAATTCAAGGAATGCGGGTTAAAGACCGCGGCCGGGCAGAAGGTGGCCTCACCGGTGATAAACGCTGCGGGAATCCATTTCGAGTGCCGGATCGTTTTCAAGGCCCCCATGGACCCGGGCAAGTTAGACCCGGACTACCAGGGGCTTTACCCGGAAAAGGACTATCATACCCTCTATTTTGGCGAGATCCTGGCCTGTTACCAGACGTTTTGACAAAGCCCGGCACACGGGCCACGAGGCTTTGACCTGACGGCTGTCAGCCTGTTGGGAAAACCATACGAAACCTTGGCGGGCTAAGCCTGCCAGCCAACAGCCTATAGCCTGACAGAACCGTAAAATCCATTCTATGAAAATCATCCCCTTTCCGGAAAGACCCAAACCCCCCGCGATCGACTGGCAGCAGGTCGAGGCCGAAAAAAACACCCTGTTCCCGAACCTTCCCCCGTCCTGTCTGGAAATCCTGCGGCGAATCGTGGATGGCCGGGACGGCGACTACGACGTCGAGATCTTTCTCTCGGATGCCGATGCCTACCCGCGGTCCCCCATCCGGCTGTATCCTTTTCAGTGGAGCGTGATCTGGACGCTGGACATCATCGACCGGTTCGGTGCCAGGATGGTCCATGACAATTTGCTTTGTGAAGTTATTCGAGAAGAAAAACGGTTACCCCTGTTTCTTGTCGAGCAACTCTCGGTAAACACATATGATGCGCTTTCATCAACATTTGGCCACGAATTCGAATACTACATGAAAGCCTCCGATGGGCTTTTTCTGGGCAAGGACGTGCCGGAAACAGACATGCTTGTGGTCATGGCCCGGTTGGTCGCCGAAGATATTCGATATGCCCTCTTCATGGACAAAATCACCGGAAACATCGTATGGAATCAGATGACCGAAGGCTTGGCCTTCGATGACGTATTGACCCTTTAAAAGTGCCTCGACATATTGCCAAGACGCAAAATATCAATGGCTGACGACTACCGGGAAAACCACCGGGCCTGCTACCGGGACGCCGGTGGATTCATCCCCGCCCATTTTCATGCATAAATCCTTATCTTTTTTTTTGGGCACGAGAATTGCCACCGTTATGGCCTTCCAAATGTTGGGGGTGGCTGTCGGCTGGCAAATCTATGCGCTTACCGGAAGCGCGATGTACCTGGGGCTTGTGGGTCTGGCGCAGTTTATGCCGCTGTTCTTGCTGACGCTTGTCGTTGGCCAGGTGGCCGACCGCTACGACCGTCGCTTTGTTGCCGGGATCTGCGAAAGCATCGAAGGCCTGGCGGCCGGGGCACTGGCCTTAGCCAGCTTTTTGGGTTGGCAGACCAAGGAAAGCATACTTGTAATCATCTTCATCGTGGGGGTGGCGCGCGCCTTCGAAGGCCCATCGCTTCAGGCCCTGTTGCCGACCCTGGTTCCCGTCGACTTTTTCCCGAGGGCGGCGGCTTGGTCGGTTTCGGCGATGCAGACGGCAACGATCGTGGGCCCGGCGCTTGGCGGGTTTATCTACGCGGCGGGACCAACGGCCGTTTATGTGTCCGCAGCCCTTTTGTACCTGTCGGCCGGTGTCTTT
Source organism: Desulfobacterales bacterium (assembly GCA_046704125.1). Classification (GTDB taxonomy): domain Bacteria; phylum Desulfobacterota; class Desulfobacteria; order Desulfobacterales; family JBJKSK01; genus JBJKSK01. The sequence goes on from JBJKSK010000439.1 coordinate 1,741, forward strand.
ATCGTCCTGATCAAACGCAAGCGCGCGCCGTCCAAGCACGAACCGGTCAGTATCCAGTCCGTTTTTGCCGGCATCGCCTACATCTGGAGCCGCAAGGTGATCCTGGGGGCCATATCCCTGGATCTGTTTGCGGTGCTGCTCGGCGGCGCCACGGCTTTGCTGCCGGTTTATGCCCGAGACATTTTGAAAACCGGTCCATGGGGCCTGGGGCTTTTGCGTTCGGCCCCGGCCGTCGGGGCACTGGTGCTCTCGATGTTTATGGCCCGCTTTCCGCTTCGCCATCGCGTCGGCAAAACCATGTTTAAGGCCGTGGCGGTCTTTGGTGCGGCCACGATCCTGTTTGCCGTGTCGAGGTCTTTCATGCTTTCTCTCGGCGCGCTGGTCGTATTGGGCGCATCGGATGTCATCAGCGTGGTCATCCGGCATTCTTTGGTGCAGATCAGGACTCCCGATGAAATGAGGGGAAGGGTCAGTGCGGTCAACTCCATGTTTATCGGAACATCGAATCAGCTTGGTGAATTCGAATCCGGCGTGACCGCCGCATTTTTCGGCACGGTTCCGGCGGTCTTGATCGGGGGCATCGGCACACTTGTTGTGGTATTTCTATGGATGCGGCTTTTCCCCCAGCTGGCCAGAGTCGATACGCTCGAGTCCGGCTAGACCAGTCGCTGGTCGTAGAGCTTTCCCACGCCGTAGGCGTTTCTTCGCATGAATTTTTCATGGGACGGGCCGATGATCTGCATCTCCGGGTGCCTTTTCTGGACATCGACGGCGATGCGCATCTCTTTGGTGCATCCGGTGGAATAGGTGGCATCCTTCCCGACCCATTCGGGTGGCACCTTGGTGTCCATGATCTCGAAGGCCTGCAGGATGTCTTCGTAGCTCTGGAATCGCCAGATGTCGATAAACCCGCTTCGCTGGACGATTTCCCACATGTACATCAGGTCGTCGGCATCCATTCCGGCCTCGAAGTGCTCCGACGGGTTGATGATAAAGGTCATGGCGTAGCGGCGTTTCAGCTCGGCGACAAACGTGGACATGATCTTTTTGGCCATGTGAACTTTTCCGGGAATCGAACCGATGATGCCGCTGTAAAAGACCACGGTCATGCCCTGGTTCTTGGCCGCTTCCATCTGAGCGATGATGCGCTTGGCGCGTTTTTCCAGATCCGAATGGGAAAACTTGATGACCTCCGGGTGTTTTGCCTTGAAACTGATACGGGGTCTGCCGTCTGCGCCCCGGGCGATATTGAAGATGTCCTGGGTAAACTTGAAATGCGTGTCGAAAAAGCGCCGGCGCTGATCCTCACCCCTGGAGATGATGCCATCGACTTCCTTGAAAACCCGGGCGAAAGTGGTTGAAACCATCAACAGGTTGAGGTTTTCCCGGGTACCGTCGGATATGGCAAAGATATTCTGGTCGCTTCGCAGGGTATGGACCAGGTCGTTTTTGTTCATGGATTTTTCCCGGATCAGCATGGCTCCTTCCAGTTCACGACTCAGGACCTCGTCGTTGTGGGCATCCGGGAAAACGGCCTTGGTATAAAGCGGGCCTTCTTTGAAGGCCACGATGACCTTGTGA
>JBJKSK010000440.1:0-9784 GCA_046704125.1 Desulfobacterales bacterium
TTATATCACACGTCATGATTTGCCTTATGGTCGTTCCAGCGAGAAGATGGCCGAAGGAAGAATCCGGAATAATCGAACAGGACTTGAGGGTACAAACAATCTTCTTGACGCCAAGTCGGGCTTTGCGACCAAACGGCTCATCGTGCAGAGCGTTGCTTTCATGTACGAAAATGGACCATGGCCGCATTCTGAAACCGATAGGCTCGCTTCTAGCGATCTCGAAAAATTCGAAACAGAGCTCCTTGAAAGTGGATTTTACGCGACTATTTTAAGTTCCGGAAGACTTTATGGAAAAAGGACCGGAGTTGAAGCAGTTCGGGAAATTTGCAGGGTTCATGCGCCGGCAGCGGCGAAAGCAACGGCATTGGCGATGAGCTGAATGGAAAATAGAGTCTACAAGATCTGTGGAGACGCCGATTACGCGAACAAGGCTATCTTTATTGCTGAAACAGCTTGGGGCCCTGACTCTTGAAGATCAAAGTAAGCACAGCGGCTGTTGCGCTACGCTTCACAGCCGATAGATATAGCTTAATATCAATAGGTTATGGCTACATTAACATGTTTTAAGAGAAGGAGATGAATTATGTCTGGGAAGATATTTTATCGGGAAAGAAGAAAAGTTGAACAGGGTGAAAGGAAACCGCGCTTTCGCGTTGTTGCGGTCAGTGACTGTAACCTGAAAGTTTATTCCAGCCATCTGCGATTATCCGAATTGGAGCATATTGCTGAAGAAACGAAGGCTGAATTGGTCAGTTTGCGCAAGGGTTCAAAAAAAGACAAAGACGCTGAAAAGAAATAACACAAGGGGTGACTTATGGCTTTGATCCGTGATAAAGACGGTAAAAGACTCCATGTCAAGAGCCGGTTGATGGGAGAAAGTCTGGTAAGCAGAGAATTTCTGGAAAAATTGGAAATTGCACCTCAGAAAAGATTATATCCTGACGTTGCCATAATGAAAATCGGAGGTCAGTCCATATGCGACCGTGGTGTAAAAGCCCTTCCCGCAATTCTCAAGGAAATTGTTGCAAACAGGGAAAAGAATAAAATACTTATCACAACGGGAGGCGGAACCAGAAGTCGTCATATATACACCATCGGGCTTGAAATGGGTATGCCGACAGGCATAATCGCACGTTTCGGAAGTATGATTTCCGACCAGAACGCACTTATGGTGGCAACTTTGTTATCGCCGTGGGGCGGCATCAAAATATCACACAGCGATATTGTGAAGCTGCCCGCATATTTCGCGGAAGGCATCATTCCGGTTATGCACGGCATGCCGCCGTATGACTACTTTGCCATCAAACCGGAAAAGGGCAGAATACCGATACACCGCACAGATGTCGGACTTGTGATTTTAGGTGATTTAATCGGTTCAGAAAGAATTATCTTCATCAAAGATGAGGACGGGTTATATACAGACGATCCCAAGAAAAATTCCGATGCCGGGTTCATTTCCAAGATCAGTGCAAAAGAGCTGATTGAAAGAAATCAGGATGATCTTGTAATTGAACGCCCGTGTCTTGATATTATTCAGAACAGTGAGGTCATAGATCAGGTCCAGATAATTAACGGCATGGTTCCGGGCAATATCACAAAAGCACTTTCCGGAGAACACGTAGGGACTATTATTTACAAACAGAATTAAGGCTAGCTGTTTTAAAAAATTGCAGCGGCACATGACCCTGTGACCCGGCGCCGGACCCGGGCGCAAAGGGGTTGGCTTGGCGATGAACCGCCAGGATTTGGTTTGCAGGAAAACCGATGAAAAACGAAACGCCGCTCGATCCTTTCCTCGAAAAAAGACTCACCCAATATGGCCGATGGATGGCTAAGGGACAAATATCATTTTCCTCAAAAGTCATCCCTGTATCGGAATCGCTTGACGCCAAAAAATGGGTAATGCCCACTGAACAGGTATTGCGGGTGCTTGAAGCCGCCGGATCCATCGCTGTTCAAGACTGCGAATGCCGATCGCATTACAAATTGTGCAAAAAGCCGCTGGAAGTCTGCCTGCTGCTCAATCAGGCCGGCGACAGGGCCGTTTCTCAGGGCAAAGCCCGGCATATTTCTTTGGCAGAGGCTGCCAGTGTGCTTAAAAAGGCAAATGAGAGCGGCCTGGTTCATTTGACTTTATATGTGCCCGACCATGAGGTTTTTGCTTTGTGCAGCTGTTGCTCTTGCTGCTGCCACGATTTACAGATAATCAGACGCAGGGGTCGAAACGATATCATGATGCGATCCGAGTATGTGGCCGTTACCGATTTCGACACCTGTACCCATTGCGGAGACTGCGAGGAAAGGTGCCTTTTCGAGGCTCGCGTCATTGAAGCGGCCGGGCTGGAATTCGATTCGGAAAAATGTGTCGGCTGTGGGCTTTGTGTCACGACGTGTCCCGTGGAGGCCATATCCATGACAACCAGATAGATCAGATACACGCGTCATCATTTTGATGCCTTTCCCCTTTTTGAGGCCGGTCCATGGAAAAACCAGAAGAAGACGGCTCCATCGAGAAACTGCGCCAGCAACTGGATATGTATGAACGTATTTTTGACAGCATTTACAACGGTTGCATGGTCACTGATGCCGACGGGTTCATCACCCATTTCAACAAACCCTACGGCGAATTCCTGGGGCTGGATCCCGCGCTGCAGATCGGGCGGCATTGCTCCGATGCCGTCGAAAACAGCCGGATGCAGGTCGTGGCCCGGACCGGCAAGGCGGAGATCAATCAAAGCCAGCGCATCATGGACGAAGACATGATCGTGCAGCGGATTCCCATCAAAAGGGACGGGAAAACAGTGGCCGTGTTCGGCCAGGTCATGTTCAAGGATGTCCGTGACGTGGGCCGGTTGGCCAAACGGTTGTCGCTGCTCGAATCGAAGGTCAGGCTTTACGAGCAGGAAATCGCCGATTTGCGTTCTACCCGGTACACCTTCGAGAGCATCATCGGCGAAAGTGCCGCGATCCAGGAACTGAAAGCAGAAGCCCTCAAGGCCACGGCCAACACCCTGACGGTGCTGATCACCGGCGAAAGCGGCACGGGCAAGGAGCTTTTTGCCCAGGCCATTCATCACGGCAGCGCCGGTCGAATTCAGCCCTTTGTGCGGATCAACTGCGCGGCCATCCCGAGGGATTTATTGGAATCCGAGCTGTTTGGCTACGAAAAGGGGGCCTTTACCGGCGCCAGCGCAAACGGAAAGCCCGGTAAGATCGAACTGGCGCACCGGGGTACATTGTTTCTCGACGAGATCGGGGACCTTCCCCTGGAAATGCAGCCCAAACTGCTGCGCGTCCTGGAAGAAAAGGAGTTTGAACGGCTGGGCGGCACCAGGCCGGTACGCTCCGAATTTCGTCTGGTGGCCGCCACCAATCAGGATCTGCAGCAGATGATCAAGGCGGGTCGGTTTCGAAGCGATCTGTATTACCGGCTAAACGTCATTTCACTGCATATTCCTCCGCTGAGGCAGCGAACCGAGGACATTTTACCCATTATGCACCACCGGCTCGGGCAAATGGCCGGGGAAATGGCCTTACCGGAGATCCGCGTCGACGGCGAGGCCGAACAGGTTTTCCTGCGCCACGATTGGCCGGGCAATGTGCGCGAATTATCCAATGTCCTCGAACGAACCCTGGCGACGATGGAAGGCGATACCATCCGGCGCACCAGCCTGCCGTTTTATCTGCTCCAGGACCCTAAAACGCGCTCCGGCCAAAGCGCGCTCACCATCCGATCGATCCAGGAAAATGCCGAACAGGAGGCCATCTGCATGGCCTTGAAGGAAGCGGGGTATAACAAGGCGGGGGCATCCCGGCTTTTGGGCATCCATCGGACCCTGCTCTACAAAAAGATGAAAAAGTACGGGATTGCATTGACCTCATGAGCTTTTTCAAGAAAAAGCTCTGATGCTATGCAGCGGCTTCTTCCTCTGCGGGAAAGGTTTTCCGCAGGGTCTTGACCATGCTGGTGGCGCGCAGATATCCGGCCAGGCCAAAGGCGGTCATGGCCAGGCTCCCGGCGGCAAGCAAAGCGTCAAACAGGGTCCACCAGGAAATGCCAAACATGCGGAAAAAGGCGATGGCTATGGTCAGAAAGGCCAGGCCGGTGCGGATCAGGGCCAGGTAGGTTCTTGCCTGGGCCAGATGCGTGCGAATGTTTGCCAGGGTCGTCCGGGAGTGGGCCAGGGCGGTTCGCTTCAATGAAAACTGCGTTCGATTCATCGCCATTTTGTTGCGCTGTTCGGCCAGGTCGGTCCTGGAGCGGGACAGGTCGGTGCGCAACACGGCCATGTCGGTGCGCTGCGCGGCCAGCCCGGAACGTTCGCGGGACATGTCGGTCCGGATCACCGACAGCTCGGTGGACCGGGTGGACAGCTGCGTCTGCTTGCGAACCAGGTCGGTACTCTCCTTGGCCATATTGGTCCGCTCGCTGGCCAGGCCATTGGTGAGTTCGGTGTGATCCAGCAAATCAGCGATGTTGCGGGTCCGCTGTTTATCCAGGTCCAGCATGGACTGCTGGAGCTGGTGGTCCTCCCGCCCGATTTCAAGCGACCGGGTCAGCAGGGCGTGCATCGCGGTCAGGGCCGCGGTGATCTGGTCGCTGGTGTTCTTTTCATCCATGTGTGCTTTCCCTTTCCTGTAAATGCGCTTGCCGGGGATTCAGATGCCGTCGGTTCCTTGATTTCGAAGGCTGGAGATGGTGTCGATTTGAAAGGTGGAGGCATACCCGTGGATATACTGAATTTGGGTGACCCCGGGAACTGCGGTTACGATCTCGATAACGCTGTTCTGTTCGGCTTCCTCGAGATAAGGCCCCGTGAGCTGGACCGTTCCGTCTTCAAGAATTTTCGCGCTGATCTCGATGGCGGCTGTCCTGGGGTCGGTGACCAGGGCCTGCTCGATGTTGGTGGCGAAATAAAGCCGGTCCACCGTGGCCTGGGATTCGGGCGTGGCCTGAAAATCCGGATCCTTCAAGACATTTTCGATGATCCGGCAGGCTGATTCCAGGGTCATATGCCCCAGATTCAGGTGCAGGTCATAGAGGATGGTGTTGCGGATGTCCTGAGCGAACATGTAGCGCGCCCATTTCACGCGCTGGTTGTCCACTTCCTCGATGTATTCCCGGGCTTTTTCCGAGTCGCACTCGAGGCGCTCCATGGTCATTTTCAGCCTGAAATCCGGCGGCGCCTCGATGCGAATCCGGGCAAAATGGCGCTGCGGCTGTAAAAGCATGTGGCTGGAATAACCATGATAGACCATGTTATCGTGGCGGACCTCCTCCAGCAGCGCCTGGCGCATGAGAACCATATACGGCCACCTCAGCTTGCTGAACTGAATATAGGCCGAGGTGGCGTGGGCCAGTTTTTCGACAATCCGGGTGGCCAGCCCGCCATGTTGATCGACGATTTTTTCCAGATCCTCGCGAGTGATACAGCGGATCCCCATGCGGTCATGAAGACAGTCCACCAGCATGCGGACCCCGGACATGGTTCCCCGCGAAATAAAGATAACCGGCATCGAAGAATCCCTCCTGTGGGTGCGTTCGGTTTATAATGGGGCCTGGATTATTTCCGCATTCATGCCTTTTGGCTTGACAGTCGACTCGCCTGGCCTTACCAATACGAGTGCGTGCGGTGCAGTCAAGGATACGAATTCATTCCACCCTGGTCGTCGGCCTCATTTTATAGCCTTTTCACCGAAAATGCGATACCGTTTTTAGCCCGTTTCTGCTGTGAGCGGGCAGCTAGAATCAAAAGCGGCGCAGATTGGCTCTTGGCCTTTGTCCATCACCTGAATTCATTCTTTTCTTTTCACTGCCCGGGCGCGGCAATCAACTGTCTACCGTTCATACATTTGGCCAGGAGAAAGGCATTGGAACCAGTCATCGGATTTTTGGAAATTCATGAGAAGGGATTCGGTTTTCTGCGTGACATCCGGAAAAACTTCGAACCGTCTCCGCAGGACACCTATGTGCCGGCGGTGCTCATCAAGAAACTGAATCTCAAGGAAGGCCTTCTGATTGAAGGGGTGGGCAGATCGGGGGGCAACCGGCAGTTGAATCTGAAACTCAATCGTATCGAGAAAATCAACAATTCCGACTTTCCGGATTATGCGGGCGTCAAACCGTTTTACGAGCAGGTGAGCGTGGATCCCTGCCAACGATTCCAACTGGCGCAAAGCGCAGACGATACGATCGGCAAAGCGCTTGATTTGATTGTGCCCATGGGCAAGGGGCAGCGGGGGCTTATCGTGGCGCCGCCTAAATCCGGGAAGACCATGCTTTTAAAGCATATCGCCGCATCGATTATCCAGAATCACCCGGACGTGGTTTTGTTTGTGCTTCTCGTGGATGAGCGGCCCGAAGAGGTGACGGACTTCCAACGCGAATTTGAAAACGCCTTTGTGCTTTCTTCTTCCGCTGATCAGGGCATCCATCAGCACCTCAGGATCACCCGGCTGGCCATGAACACCGCGATGGCGTGTGCGGAAACCGGCTACGACGCCGTGGTGCTCATCGATTCTTTGACCCGCATGTCCCGCGCGTTCAATACCGAGACCGAAAGCGGGGGAAAGACCCTGTCCGGGGGGCTGGGATCCAATGCGCTGGAGATGCCCCGGCGGTATTTCGGCGCGGCGCGAAAACTTGAAGGCAAAGGATCGTTGACCAATATCGCCACTATTCTGGTTGACACCGGCAGCCGGATGGACGACATCATTTTTCAGGAATTCAAGGGCACCGGCAACATGGATCTGGTGCTAAGCCGGGAGTGTGCAGAAAAAAGAATATGGCCGGCCATCAACATTCATCAATCCGGAACGCGCAAGGAGCATCTGCTGCTGGACCCGGCGCAGCACCGGGAAAGCATCGATATCCGCAGAGGTCTGGCCCGGATGGACGAAGCCGGCGCGATGGCGGCCTTTCTGGAGGTCATTCAAGAAAAAAAAGCGCGGCTTTAGCCAATTTCAAAAAAAACAAGAAACCTTTCCACGGATTCACGTCAGAGATCTCCTCCTGAAGCCTTTATCCTGGCGGGCATGGCCCGCTTATCCTTTCCGGTTGATCAGGATCAGTCCGCAGGTGGTGCTTCGGGCGATGTTCAGCGCGGTTTTCCCGAATAGCTTCTGGTGTTTTCCCAGACGCTGCATGCCCAGGATCATGAGATCGACTTGAGAGGCCCTGTCGATAATCTGGGCGTCCACCTGGTTGCTGCGGATAACCTCTATACGGGCTTCTCCCGGCATTTCGTCCCGGGCCAGATGGTTTAGCCAGTTCCGGGTTTTTAACACCAGTTCGCCGTCGGAGGCTTCGGGCAGAATCTGCAGAAAACAGACCTCGCGAATCCCTTGCTGGTATAGGCGGCTTAACAGCCGCGCCCGCAGTTGATCCTGCTGACCCCGGCCTCCCATGGGGACCAGCACTCTTTTCACGGCCGACAGATGCCAGCCGCTCGGGGCACGGAGTACGATCATGTTGGAATCGATCTGGCTCATCAGGGTTTCGAGGTGCTTTACGGCCAGGGATTGAACCAGATCGCCGAGGCCCAGCAGCAGGCTTTCGCATCGATAAATGCGGGCCACCCGGGAGATTTCCGGCCAGGGCTGGGCGGCGATGGTGGTGAGGGCTTCCGGCGCGAGACCTGCGGCAAAAGAAGCGGTCATGGCCTCTTTTAGCACGGCCTGCGAGGCTTCCAGCTGCCGGGGCGGTTGCCCGGGCTGCCAGCTTCCCGGAGCCGCCACCACCGACAGCAGCAGTACCCGGCCAATGGATGGCGGGGCCAGGGCGTTGGCGACTTCGACCATGGATTCGGCATGCGCCGGGTTGGCGATGGGCACCAGGACCAGCGGACTGAGACCTCGCAATTGAAACAGCTGCGGATCCCGGGCTGCGGCCGAAGCATCCAGGATTTGCGCGCGTTGGGCAAAGATGGCCAGATACAGCACTACGCCGATGGCCAGCCAGAAGACGACAATCAGGCCGGCGCGGGGCACCTGAATGCCTTGAAAGATGGACAGCGCCAGGCAGGCAAAGACCCCGGCGATCTGGGTGCCGGGAAACCACGGCGTCCGAAACGGGAAGGCCTTTATGCCCACCCGGATCCGCGCCAAGATGGCCGTCCATTGGGTCACTGCGAAAGAAACCAGAAAGATCAGGCTGGCCGCAGCCCCGGCGGCGGCCACGTCGCCGAACAGGAAAATGATGGCGGCGATCACCACCGCCGATGCCGTAATGGCCCAGATCGGGGTGCCGCGCTGTGGACTGATTTTGCCCAGCAATCGCGGCATCGTACCGTCTTCCGCCATGGTCAACGCCACCCGGGAAGCCGCCAGCAGGTTGGCTTGAAGGGCCGACAGCATGGCCATCAGGGCACCGGCAATCACCAGCCAATAGCCAAAGGGGCCCAGATAGTTTTGAACCGCCAGGGCGATGATCGTATCCGGATGTTCGAGGCTCATGGCGATGAGGCCCTGGCCTGCGCCAACGCCGACGGTGGGGATCACAAACAGCAAAGGCAGGTAAATGGCCAGCGCGATGGCTAAGGACATCAACATGGCCTTGGGAATCGTTTTCTCGGGCGCTTTGATCTCGCCGGCCACCGCGGCAATGAGATCAAAGCCTTGAAGGGCGATAAACGTGTAACCCATGGCCCGGAACAGACCCATCGACCCGTTGTGGAAAAACGGGGTCAAACTGGCGGCCACGGCGGCGCCTGAACGGTCTTTCAAGCGCCAAATCCCGGCCAGGATGATGACGGCAAACACCACCACCTTGCCCCAGGTGGCCCACTGCCCCCCGCCGTCGCTTCTTCGGATCAGAGAAAGGGCATAGCCGGCGGTGGCCAGTGCCGCCAAAACGGGGACAAGGGTCTTTTCGCTCAGGTGGGCCAGCCCGTAAAACGGAATCGGACCCAGCACCCGGGCGGCGGCGCCTACGGCAAAGGAGGCAAATCCCAGGGCGTAAAGAACGGCGGCCACAACGGAGGCGAACCAGACCACCCAGCCCACCAGAAAGGCCGCCGGGACCGACATGATTTTTTTGGAAAACACATAGGTGCCGCCCGATTCCGGAAAGGCCGCCGACATTTCCGCAAAGCTGAGGGCTGTCACCAGGGCGATGATCCCGTTGAGCAGAAAGGCCAGCATGGCGCTGGGCCCCGTTGCGGCAAACGCCACTCCCGCCAAGGCCAGCACACCGCCGCCGACAATGGCGCCGACCCCCACGCCGGTGGCCCCAACCATGCCGATGGTTCGCTCCATGGGCGCCTTTCGCTCTTCAGACACGGGTCACTCCCTGCAGCAGCATGACTCCGAACCCAGCCGAAAAAGGTCCGAAACGGTTTCTCGCTCGGTCTCTCCGGCCTAGGCCAAGTGACCGGGCACATGATAGCGGAGTCCAAAACCGGGTGTAAATCAATTTTTTGGGGTGGCCATTGTCACCGAATTCAACCGGGTATCCATGGCCTTTGCGGTTTCCGGGGTCAATCGCATCCATCGTCTGGCCTGGGGAAAGATTGAATCTCCGGGTGAGTTTTCGGGTACTCTGGACAGTTCCATCACCGGGGTGGTGACTGTTCAGGACCGTCAGATCCTGATCCTGGACATGGAAAAGATCCTTGCGGAAATCAACCCCAAATATGAGATTCGGGAAGATGAGGGGGCAGCCGGGGACCAGGGGGCCGCATTCAAGGCACTCGTGGTGGATGATTCAACCTCCATCCGGAATATTGTCGGCCGGAATCTGGAAAAAGCGGGGTTCATCGTTATGGCCGCTGTAAACGGCCTGGAA
>JBJKSK010000441.1:0-3088 GCA_046704125.1 Desulfobacterales bacterium
GGCCGTGGTGATACCGGGCGCCAAAACGGGAGATGGCTTCGATGTCCTGTTCCTGCTGATTGACCTTGATAGGGTATACGCCCCGAAAATCCCCGTGGTATCCGTTTTTGTCGATGGCTTTTCGAAAGCTTTCATGCAGCAGCCCGATCTGGGATTCGAGGATATTTTCGATTCTCAGCAGCACCGGCAAGTCGCCGCCGCGCTCCATAATGCCATCCACGATATCGGCAAGCCGCACCGCGGCCCGTTTTTTCCGGCGGATAGGGGTGACCACCACCTTGCCGTCCTCGGAGATGTCAAAATAGCCCGCCCCCCAGGTGCGGATATGGTACAGATCAGCCGAATCGTTGATCGTCCAACGTTCCAGAGAGTTTTCCTTGAGCATGGGTCCCATTTCCATAAAAGGGTCAAAGGCGCAGAAAGAAAGCGTGAAACATCGATTCCGGGGTCAACTCCGGGTGGAAAGTGGTGGCCATCACCGTTTGCTGGTGGACAAAGACCGGGTCCGGTCCCCAGCGGGCCTCCACGGCCACCGTGGAGGCGGTGGCCGTGATGCGCGGCGCCCGGATAAAAATGGCCTGAAATCCGGTCACGCCCATGGCCGCGATGTCAATGGCCGCCATCGTCGAGGCCGCCTGCCGGCCGTAGGCGTTTCGCCGAACCGAGACATCCAGAACTCCCAGAACCCCGGGGCCGCCGTCGACTTGCCGGGCCAGCAAAATGGCTCCGGCACAGATTCCCCATACCGGCATGCCGTCGACAATGCGCTGGCGCAGGGCATCGCGCATCCCGAAATCCTGCAGAAATTTGGCCATAACGGTGCTCTCGCCCCCGGGCAGAATCAGCCGATCGATGCCCTCGAGGTGTTCCACGCTTTTGACCAGCCGGCTCTCGACGCCCAGTGCCGACAGATGCCGGCGATGGTCGAGAAAGGCCCCCTGTAACCCCAACAGACCGACGATCATGGGCTAAATTCCCCGCTGAGCCATAACGGTTTCCAGGCTCTTGATCTCCAGACCCGTCATGGCCGTGCCCAGGTTCTTGGAAATGGCCACGAGTTTCTCCGGCTTGTCCCAATGGATCACCGCCTGAACTATGGCCACAGCCATCTTGGACGGATTTTCGGATTTGAAGATGCCCGAGCCGACAAAAATGCCGTCCACACCCAGGGCCATCATCAAGGCCGCATCCGCCGGGGTGGCGATTCCACCGGCGGCGAAATTGACCACGGGAAACCGCTTGAGTTCACGCACCTGTTTGACCAGTTCCACCGGCACCCGAAGCTCGGCGGCGCGTTTGAACATCCCCTGCTCGTCGAGGCCTTCGAGTTGCGCCATCTCGGCGATGATGGTGCGCATGTGGCGCACGGCCTCCACCACGTTTCCCGTGCCGGCTTCGCCCTTGGTGCGCAGCATGGCCGCCCCCTCATGGATCCGACGCAGCCCTTCGCCGAGATCTCTCGCTCCGCAGACAAAGGGCACGGAAAATTCCCGCTTGGCCACATGAAAGCTCTCATCGGCGGGGGTGAGCACCTCGCTCTCATCGATGAAGTCCACGCCCAGGGCCTCGAGAATCCGGGCCTCCATGAAGTGGCCGATACGCACCTTGGCCATGACCGGAATCGATACGGTTTTCATGATGCTTTCGACCATGGCCGGATCACTCATGCGTGCCACGCGGTTGGCTTTCCGGATGTCAGACGGCACCATCTCCAGGGCCATGACCGCACAGGCCCCGGCATCTTCGGCAATTCTGGCGTGCTCTGTGTTGACCACATCCATGATCACCCCGTTTTTAAACATCTCCGCAAAACCCTTGTTCACCTTTTCCCGGCTCATAAACCCTCCCCTGGGCATTTTGCCCTTTCCATCTCTTTTGTGGTATAGACAGTTTGCGGCGGTTCCCGCAGCCCTTTGGCGGCAACCCGAAATTCAGTGCCTCTTGCAGGACGCGCCAGCTTTCCCAAAATCACGTTAGGACATTTAAAGCATTGTACTATGACTGTCAAGGAACAAACGATGTTTCTTTACCAAAGCCTCGCCGATGAGATCGCCAGCCGAATCGCCGCCGGCCGGTACCGCCCCGGCGAGAAGTTCCCCTCCATCCGGAAATAGGCTGCCGAGTTCGGATGCAACAAACTCACCGTGCAAAAAGCCTTTGACCGGTTGAGGCGCGACGGGCTGCTGGAAAACGTGGTGGGAAGCGGCTCCTTTGTCCGGTTTCCGGAAAAAGTCAGCCGTTGTGCAACCCTGTTCGACTTCAAGACGTCCTACATCTCCGAGTGTTTTTTCCCCTACCGGGAAGCCCAGACGATCTTTTCACAGCTGTTTGACCGGGAAAAAACGGCCGCACTGGCCCCGACCCCGGCAGAGGGAGATCCCGAGCTGATTAAAATTTTAAGCAAGCAATTTAACGTCCCCACCCGGGGGATGCTGGTGATCTCCGGTGCCCAGCAGGGACTGGATCTGACCGCCAAGGTGTTTTCCACCCGAATTTCGGATGCCATCCTTTTTGAGGACCCCACCTACCCGGGGGCCATCTCGCGGTTCAAGGCCAGACACTTTGTCCCCATGGAGTCCGACGGCCCCATGCTCTCGGCACTGGACTCCAAACTTTCGGATGATATCCGTTTATTCTACACCATGCCGTCTGTGCACAACCCCACGGGAATTTCCTACAGCCTGGGGAAAAAACAGGCGGTGGGCCGCCGGGCGCACCGCCGCTCTTTTTTCATTATCGAAGACGACTACCTGTCTGAGTTTTCAAATCTTTCCGTGGCCCGGTTCGTGGACCTGTTTCCGGAAAAAACCATCTATATCAAATCCCTTTCCCAGACCACGGCCGCCGGCATCCGGTTAGGGTTCATGGTGGTGCCCGATGCCCTATACGAAAAATTCATTTTCACCAAATATGCATCGGACCTGGCCTCCAGCGGACTGCTCCAAAAATTTCTCGGGGATTTTATTCAAAGCGGCGCCTATGGCCGCTATGTGGCGGAAAGCCGCCAGCGGATCACGCGGCGAAAGGCGCAACTGCTCAACCTGGTGGCCGGCTATAGCGCGCTTACGGTCCCTGGCGCCCAGTCAGG
>JBJKSK010000442.1:0-4611 GCA_046704125.1 Desulfobacterales bacterium
TGCCGGAGATGATTATTCTGCGCAAAGTACTCAAACCGAGGCTGATCGCCACATTTATCGGTGTGGTGGGTGTGGGAATCCTGCTGGTGGGTTATATCTTCAACTTTTTGATGTAGAGGCGGGCCGATGAAGCGGTATTTCGCTATAGCGGTTCTGGGGGTGTTCTGGAGCGCGAACTGCTGGGCCGTCAGCATTGGCGACCTTCTGGAGGCAGCCGCGCGGCAACCGGGCTATCAAGTCAAAGCAATGTCTGTTCAGGAAAGCAACCTGCGGAAAGAGCGTGCCACAGCCGCCCTGTTCCCCAGGCTGGGACTTTTCGGTCGACTGGAGAGCTATAATTCACCAACGAACCTGCGGCCCATGCCACCCACCGAAGTCAACGTCCAATCCGGCGAATCAATTCCATTCTCTCGTGAAATCCTGCGTTATGGGCTGAACTTCGATGTGCCCGTGTATGTCAGGGAGCTCTATGTCTTGAGACAAAAAGCGGGCCTGCTGCAGCGAAAAGCCGAAACCGACCGGCGACTGGACTTGCTCGGGAGACAATCCGCTGTGGTTTCGCTAAACAGCACACTGGCCTATATCCAGAGTCTCGAACAGGCCATTGCGGCCCGGCACGTATCCCTGGGCAAGACCCTGGAGGACATGGCGGTTAAGGTGAAAACCGGAAGGTCTCCCGAATCCGAACTCCTGAAAGTCCGGAAAATCCTCAATGACCTGGACCAGCAGCGAAACGAACTGGAAGCTAAACGCCTGGATACGCTTCGCGAGATCTATTCGCTGACCGGAATCGAGCTGACCGGGCCGGTTGCCATGACCCTGGTGAGAAAGCCGACCGGGACCTCCTACCTGCCGGTAACCGCCGCTCAATACAACGCCGCCGCCGCTGCAAAGGAAGTTACACGCCAACGGGCAGCCCACTGGCCGACGCTGTCAATCACGGGGTTTGTTTCCGGCAATGACGGCGAGGCTTACAACACCGACAGTCATGTTTACAGGAGCTACAACGAAATTGCCCTGGTGCTGAAGTTTCCCCTGTTCGACCGTACGCTGAGCACCGACGAGTCCATTGCCCGTGTTCAACTGGGAAAGGCGAATAAACAGCTTGAACAAACCCGGTTAGACATGGCGGCTTTGGCCGGAGCGCTGGACCGGAAAATCCCGATCATCGAAAGCTCCATCGGTCTGGCCAAGAAATCGATTGCCGACAGCAAAACCCTGCTGGCGATCGCCAAAGTGGCGGTTCGGTCCGGCCGCATGACCATGGAGGATTATTTGCGCTACGAAAGCGATGTGCTGGCCGCGCAAGCCGCGCTTTACCAGGCGCGCCAGCAAAGATGGCAGATCGTGTCACAGCAGGCAGCCCTGTATGGAACGGATTTGAAAGGAATCGTACAATGAAAAAGCGCGCCGTGGTTGTATTAATCGTTTTAATGGTCGTCGCCGCCGGCTTGGTTTTGCTCAAAAAAAGAAAATCCGCCCTTGCCCAGGCCTCTGTCGCCCCGATCTTGCCGGCTGTTGTGGCAACCCTGGATCTTAAGTCCCAACCGGTTACCTTGACCCTGCCGGCCATGGGCATCGTGGCTTCGGATGTTTCAGCGGTTTTGTCTACCCGGATCAGCGGTCAAGTAACAAGAGTCTTCAAGCAGGAGGGCCAAGCCGTCAAAAAGGGAGAGAAGCTCGCCCAGATCGACGCCACGGATCTGGAGGCGAAAAAACAGGGGCTGTCACTACAGCGCCAGGGCCTTTTCTTTCAGACCCAGGGCAAGAAAGCCGAGGTCGCTGCCCTGGAGACATCATTGAAAAGTGCGCAGGAGGCCCATGCCAGGACCAAGGAACTGCTCGATATTAAAGGGGCTTCTCCGGAACAATACAGCCAGGAAGAGGCCGAGATCGCCAAGTTGAAGGCCGCCCTGACAGGAGCCCGAAACAGCATCGAGACGCTGCAGAAAAACATGGGAGCCCTGGATGCCTCCATGCGGGAAATTGATTCCCTGATGAGCTACGCCACGTTGGTTGCGCCCATCGATGGCAAGGTGAGCCAGATTCTGGCCCGCCCCGGTGATTTGGCCACGCCCGGCAAGCCTCTGATGCGGATCGTCTCCAAGTCCGGCCTCTACTTGAACATTTCCTTGCCGAGTTCGGTTCGTGCGGATGAAATCTTGCTGCAAGGCAGGACCCTGCCCCTGACCAGCAAGGATCAAAGCGGAGAAAAGGGCCAGGTGCAGTACGTGGCGCCGCTGCCGCAAAACATTGGGTTGGTCGAGGGTCAGTTTGTCAATGTGAACGTGGTGATTTTTAAAGGCGAGGATGTGCTTGTGCCCATCGATGCCTTGCTGACCATGGACGGATCTTCATCGGTCTTTGCGCTGGATTCCAGCGGCAAGGCGCATCGGCTGAGTGTCGAGATCAAGGCCCGGGGCGTTCAGGGTGTTACGGTCAAACAAAACCTGGCCGACCGAAGGATCATCGTGGCCAAACCCGATATCCTGCTGCGGGTGGCCGCCGGTGTACCCGTTATGGCAAGAAACTCTTAGGAGGACCGGCAATGTTTGACTTTTTTCACAAGCGTCCCTACCTGCTGTACAGTCTGATTGCCGGCTTTTTCGTGCTGGGGGTCTACGGTCTGATCGCGATGCCCAAGAACCTTTTCCCGGATAGCGACCGGCCGACGATCATCGTGATGAGTCAGGTGCCCGGCGCCACCCCTAACGTGGTCGCCGCCACGGTTTCCAAGCCCATCGAGGAGGAGGTTTCCACCCTGTCGAAGATTCGCCAGGTCAGCTCCGTCAATATTGCCGGCATGTCCATTGTCACGGCCGAATTCGAGTACGCCAAAGGGCTGGAACCGGCGGCTGTCGATGTCAATAACGCCATAAACAAGGTTCGCGGCAAATTACCTCAGGAAGTCAATCCATCCATATACACGGCCGGCTCCCACGTGTTGCCGGTGGATGTGTTCGCCCTGTCGCCGGCCGGCGGCGGTTTGACCTTAGACGATGTGCGCAAAATCGCCGAAAGCGACATCAAGCCCGCCTTGTTGCGTAACCCGCAAGTGGGCAACGTGGAAATCTTCGGCGGCTATCAGAGCGCCATCAGCATCAATGTGGACCCGTTCAAGGCCAAGGCAGTCGGTTTGAGTCTGGATAAGTTCGCCACGACGGTGCGCGCCCTGGACCGGGACGTTCCCATCGGGTTCAGCAAAAATGCCCATTCCTTTTACACCATTACCGTCTACGGCGAAAAGACCAGTGTCGAGAATCTGCGCATGCTGCC
This sequence comes from Desulfobacterales bacterium, assembly GCA_046704125.1. Classification (GTDB taxonomy): domain Bacteria; phylum Desulfobacterota; class Desulfobacteria; order Desulfobacterales; family JBJKSK01; genus JBJKSK01. The sequence continues at coordinate 3,277 of JBJKSK010000442.1, forward strand.
GGTGGCTCCCAACGTGCGCCTCGGCGATATCGCCGACATCCGGTGGGAGCACCAAAAACGTTTTTCCGGATACGAAGGAAACGGCAAGGCCGCCATCGCACTGGCCATTCAGCGCGCACCGGGCGGATCGGTACTGGCCACCAGCAAGGCCGGCCGCGCGGTCATCGCAAAACTGAAGCCGCGCTACCCCAACATTCGCTTCCGGCTGGCCGATACCCAGCGCAACCTGATCCAAACCGCCAACACCAACATGCTCGACGCCCTGCGCGACGCCATTATTTTTACCCTGTTGGTCATCCTTCTGTTTTTGGGCAACCTGCGGGCCGTGGCCGCGGCCTTGGCTTCGATTCCCATGGTGTTTTTCGCCACCCTGGCCATCATCTGGATGACCGGCGGCGAGCTGAACATCGTCGTCTATACGGCCATCATCCTGGCGCTGGGAATGCTGGTGGATGACGCGGTCGTTGTTCTGGAAAACATCGAGCGCCACCTGGTGGAATTAAAACAGGATCTGAACACCGCGATCACCGCCGGGACAAAGGAGGTGATCGCTCCGGTTTTCGCCGGCACGGTGGCCACCGTGGCCATCATGTTTCCTTTTCTTTTCGCCGGCGATTTTCCCCAGCAGATTTTCCGGCCGTTGATCTCCACGCTGATCATCGCCCTGGTGGCTTCCTATTTCCTATCCATCACCTTCATCCCGGCAATTTCCTTTTTCCTATACCGCAAGGGGGTTTCCAAGACTCGCCTCGAACGCCTGATTGAGCGACTCTATGAGAAAAGCTTCGGACGCCTGGTGGGTCCCTATCTGGCGATCTTGCGGTTTTCCGCAACGGGACGCTCACGCCTGCGGCGGGTTCTGATGACCCTCGGCGTGGTAGTGCTGCTGGCCTTTAGCGTTAAAAGCATCATGCCGGTGATCGGCCGCGACCTGATGCCGCCAATGGACACCGGCATCATCAAGGCTCATGTCAAATTTTCCGCCAACGAGTCGGGGGATGCGGCGGAAAAACGGTTATCGCCATTTCTCGCATGGCTTCATCATCAACCCGAAGTGCTCATGAGCTCGGTAAGCTTCGGTTCCGAGCCGGGTGTACTGTCCCTGGGTTCGGGCTCGCTGCCCAGCGAGGCCATGATGACCATCAACTGCGTGGACCGCTTTCATCGCAAGAAGAGCATCTGGCAGATCGAGGATGAAATCCGTTCGCGGCTGTCCGGTCTGCGAAACGTCAAAGCCGATGACGTCTATGATTTCGGCGCCACGCCCATGTCCAGTATCAAGGCCCCCATCGACGTACGGCTGCTGGCCGAAGACTACCATGTCCTGCCCCAGGC
>JBJKSK010000443.1:0-6408 GCA_046704125.1 Desulfobacterales bacterium
TAAGTCTGCCAACCGCTGATCCAGATTCTCCTTATATGCTGACCATGTAACACCGTCCACTCCAGGGGCTGCCTGCCGTCTTAGAGTCAGGAAGCTGTCCTTTAATAAACATGGGTAAACCCCCGGCTTTGCCGGGGGACTCCCAAAGTTTGACAATTCCGGGAAAAATGAAGGAGCCTCCCCAATCTGAACCGCTCAAAGTTCACGGAAGGAGAGGCTCCAATGTACAGCCAACACAGTTTAAACCATACGGTTTGGGATTGCAAATACCATCTGGTATGGATCCCAAGGTACCGAAAAAAGACATTATATGCAGGCCTGCGCAAGCACCTCGGGGAGGTATTCCGGGAACTGGCCAGGCAAAAGGACTGCCAAGTGTTGGAAGGGCACCTGTGTGCGGACCATGTGCATATGCTGATCAAGGTTCCACCCAAATATGCGGTTTCGCAAGTAGTAGGGTACATCAAAGGAAAAAGTGCAATCCACATTGCAAGGACCTATCACGGCCGGAAGAGGAACTTTACCGGTCAACACTTTTGGGCCAGAGGTTACTTCGTGTCCACAGTTGGAGCGGATGAGGAGACGGTCCGCGAATACATCCAAAAACAGGAGCAGGAAGATCGCCGTTTGGATCAACTGGATCTGTTTGAGTAGGCGCCACCTTTAGGTGGCCCCTTGTGTTCAACCGCTTTGAGCGGTTCAGATCTTTCAAACCACCGGCTTTGCCGGTGGTATGTGATTCCGGAGAACCTATATGGAAAACCGAATGCGGATCCTTTTTGTCGACGACGATTTGAATGTTCTCGAGGCGTTCCGGCGCATTCTTCACTCACGGAAAGAATCCTGGCACATGAGTTTTTTATCCAGCCCGGAGGAGGCTCTCACATATTTGTCCGAGCACGACGTGGACACGATTGTGACCGATATTCAGATGCCGAAGATGGATGGATTCGAGTTGATGAGGCGGGTGCGGGAGGAGCTGTGTCGCCGTGATGTTCCCATCATCGTGGTGACCGGTCTGGGCGATGCGTCCCTGAAGCGTCGCGCTCTCAATTTAGGTGCGACGGATCTTCTCGACAAACCAGTGAATGGCGAAGACTTGATTGCCAGACTGCAGAGCGCACTGCTCATCAAGTCCCAGCAGGACGAGTTGAAGGCCTACAGCGAGAGTTTGGAAAAGATAGTTGCGCAACGTACACGGGAGTTGGCGGATTCCAGGCTCGATATCCTTTGGCGGCTGAGCAAAGCGGCTGAGTGCCGCGATGAGGAGACGGGGCATCACATCATCCGGGTGAGTCTCTACTGCCGCGCACTGGCAGAAGGGCTTGGACTCGATGCGGCAAGCACCGAGAGGATCTTTCTGACCAGCCCTCTGCATGATGTGGGCAAGATTGCCATTCCCGACGCAATCCTTCTGAAACCGGGCAGACTAAATGATGATGAGTGGACGATCATGAAAACCCATTGTGACGCAGGGGCACGGATTCTCTGCGATGAGTCGCAGGGTATGAAGGTATACCATGAACTGCAGGGACGGCCGGGCCCTGCCCGCCATGAGACGGTGCCGCTGCTACAGACGGCCGCGGCCATCGCCCTGTCGCATCACGAGTGGTGGGACGGTTCAGGCTATCCAAGGAGGTTGAGCGGTGATGCGATTCCCCTGGAAGGGCGTATCGTGGCCTTGGCCGATGTCTACGATGCCCTTTCATCGAGGCGCCCTTACAAACCGCCTGTACCAGAGGCGAACATCCTCGCGATCCTGAATGAGGGAGTCGGAACCCATTTTGACCCCGACGTGCATGCCGCCTTCAAAAGACTCGAAAAAATCTTTCGCGAAATACGTCAGACCTATGTGGATAAACCATGACGTCGGTGCCGAATGGACATAATCGATATAAGGACAAAGTATGGATGGACTCCCTTTCAAAAAAATTTTGGTGATCGACGACGATGCGTCGGTTCGGACCTTGGTCGGAAAATACCTCGCTCGACTTGGCTACGCATGCGACACCGCCGTGGATGCCGAGACAGCGCTGCAAATGACAGGGGCAGAATGCTACGACCTGATAATTTCTGACATTCAAATGCCGGGCATGAGTGGCATGCAGCTTCTTTCCGAGATCAAGGATCGCGGTTACCCGGCCAGCGTGATTATCATGACGGGCTACGCAGACAACTATTCCCACTCTGAAATTATTGAAAGGGGAGCTGCCGATTACCTGAGCAAACCGTTTCAGAAGGACGAACTCGACGCCAGGCTCAAGCGACTCGAAAAAGAACGTGGCATGACCAATCAGTTGAAGTCCAGCAACGAATCTTTATCCCAGAAGTTACAGATCCATACCGTGATGGCCGATTTTTCCAAAGCCGTGATATCCTCGGTACCGACGGAGCAGATCACCAAACTAACGCTCCAGCGTGCCCAGAGCCTGACTGGGAGCAGATGTGCCTGCCTGGTTCAGGTGCAACCCGTAAGCGGCGGCCTGAGTGTTTGTGCCTCGCTGGATGATGGGGATGCCGTGTGTGTGGCCCCGGAAGACGCACGCGTCTGCCAGCGCTGCCGCTCTCTTCATGACCAATTCGCAACGGATCGCAGCCCTGTATTGTGCAATTCAATGCCTGAGGCTGCAGGTCCTCCCGCTTTGACTCCGCAAGGGGTGCCGGTCAAGCGCTGCCTTGCTGTTCCGGTTGTCGCCTCAGGGGCCTTGATCGGGATTATCGCTTTGGCCAACTCCGATCGCGATTACACCGAACACGACCTGCAGGTGGTCGATCTCTTGGCCGAAAATTACGGCCTGATGATCCAGCGCAAACGCAATGAGGAAAAACTGGCTCGTGAAAAAGATTACATTGAGAAGGTCCTCGAAAATACGGCGGATGCAATCGGCATTGTCGACAAGCACGGCAGGATTATCAAGTGGAATAAGATGGCTTGCATGCTCTATGGCTATGAGCTGGAGGAACTCCGGGGAAGAAAGGCTTTTGACCTTTACGCCGATAAGCAACAGCTGACGGACATGCTGGCTGAACTGCGCCGTGACGGCTTTATTCAGAGGTATGAGATCGACATCCGCAGAAAAGATGGGTTGGTGGTGCCCATCGAGCTTTCTGTCAGCCTGCTTTTCTCGGATCAGGGCGAGGTGACGGGAAGCGTTTCCGTGGCAAGGGACTTGAGCCTCGTAAAGAAGTCGCTGGTCGAAGCAAGACTTGCCAACGAAGAGCTGGAGCGAGAAATTGCTCAACGCCGGCATGCCGAGGAATCAATGAGAACATCCCAGCAGATCATCGAAGGGATTCTCAACGCCATACCCGTTCGGGTATTCTGGAAAGACAGGAATCTGGTTTTCTTGGGCTGTAACACGATATTTGCGCGCGACGCGGGTTTTTCCGATCCAAAGGATCTTGTCGGGAAAGATGACTACCAGATGGTGTGGCGCGAGCAAGCGCAATCCTACCGCAACGATGACCGCCATGTAATGCAGATCGGCTATTCAAGGCTTCACATCGAGGAAACGCAGACCAACCCTGACGGGGAGACCATGACGCTTCTTACGAGCAAGGTGCCTCTGCGCAATTCCGAGGGCGAGATAAGCGGAGTGCTCGGAACGTATATGGACATCACCGAACGCAAGCGTGCCGAAGACAGATTGAAAGATCAGATGGAATTTGTCACAAGATTGCTGGAGACCATACCCAGCCCGGTATTCTGGAAGGACCCATCCGGGTGTTATCTTGGAGTTAACAAGGCCTTCGAGGAGTTTTTCGGCAAGACAAGAGATGAGATTATTGGAAGGACCGTCTATGATATGGGGTCTTCCGAAATTGCCGAAAAATTTTATAAAAAAGATCAAGAGTTGCTCCAAAAGCCCGGCATACAGACATATGAATGGAAAGTAAAAAAAGCCGACGAATCGGAAAGAGAAGTCGTTTTCTACAAGGGCACTGTTTCGGACACCAACGATAAAGTAGCCGGTCTGATCGGAGTCATTTTGGACATCACCGAGAGCAAACGTGCCGAGGAAGACGCGCGGCGTGCTCACGCCGAAATTTCCCAACTGGTGGCTTCCATACCGTCAATTCTCATTGGATTGTCCGGAGAAGGCCGCATCATGTGGTGGAACGCCGCCGCAGAGGAGACCTTCGGTTTGAGGCGGGAAACCGTCCTGGGGCGACCCTTCCGTGAATGCCGGCTCCATTGGCAATGGGAAAAGATCCTGGACACCATCGATCAAAGCCGCCAACGCCACATCCAGCAGAGGCTCGACGAGGTCCGCTATGTGCGTCCCGATGGCACAGAGGGGTTTCTCGGTATTTCCGTCAGTCCCATGGGGTTTGGCGAGGATGACCGCTGCGGGCTGATCCTGCTGGCCCGCGACATCACCAGCCGCAAGCACATGGAAAGCCAGCTGGCTCAAGCCCAGAAGCTGGAATCCATCGGGCAGCTGGCAGCGGGAATCGCCCATGAAATCAATACACCGATCCAATACGTGGGGGATAACACGCGCTTCTTGCAGGATGCCTTCAAGGACCTTCAGCAATTGTTCGATCGCTACGCTGAGGTTCCCCTGGCCATTAAGGAGGGAGTCTCCGCCGACGAAATTTTTGAGCGAATGCAGGAGGCGGCCGGGGAGGCCGATTTCCAATACCTTGCCGAGGAGATTCCCAAGGCGATCCAGCAAACCCTGGAGGGAATCGAGCGCGTGACCAAGATCGTTCGGGCCATGAAGGAATTTTCTCATCCGGGAACCGAGGAAAAAACGAGGATTGACATCAACAGGGCGATCGAAAGCACCATCACCGTTGCCCGCAACGAATGGAAATATGTCGCAGACCTCGTCACGGATTTTGATTCGGAGCTGCCTTTGGTACCCTGCCTGCCCAGCGAGTTCAATCAGGTTATCCTCAACATGATAATCAACGCCGTCCATGCCATCTCCGACGTGGTGGACCCAGGCACCGGGGAAAAAGGGATCATCCGGATCGGCACCCGCCGTGTGAGCGATGGCGTGGAAATTCGTCTGAGCGACAACGGCAGCGGCATCCCGGAAGCCATCCGGTCCAAGATCTTCGACCCGTTTTTCACCACCAAGGGGGTGGGAAAAGGAACCGGCCAGGGACTGGCCATTTCGCACTCGGTCATCGTGGACAAGCATGGCGGGACCATTTTTATTGACTCAGTAGTGGGGAAAGGTACCACTTTCATCATTTGGCTTCCCATCTCCGCCGCGGCAGCGTGAAAGGAGCAACTGTGCGAAGGATTCTCTTTGTGGATGATGAGCCCAGGGTTCTTGACGGGTTAAAACGGATGCTGCACCCCATGCGCCGGGAATGGGAAATGACCTTTACTACCAGCGGGCAGAAGGCCCTGGAGATTCTCGACGCACGGCCCTACGACGTGGTCATCACAGACATGCGGATGCCTGGCATGGACGGGTATCAACTACTGAAAGAAGTCAAAAAAAAGTATCCACAGGTGGTGCGCATCATCCTCTCGGGCCACTCGGATCAGGAGTGTATCTTAAGATCCCTGCCACTGGCCCACCAATATCTGGCTAACCCCTGTGACGCCAGATTGGTCCAGTCGACGGTGGCGCGCACTTGTACGCTGCGCGATTTCTTGAAAGACGATGCGCTTGTCAGGCTGATTTCTCAGGTCGATACCTTGCCCAGCCTCCCCTCACTTTATATGGAAGTGATGGAAGAACTGGCTTCCCCCAGCTGCAGCATGCAGAAAGTCACAAGCATCATTACCAAGGATCTCGGGATGACAGCCAAGATTCTGCAAGTGACCAATTCGGCGTTTTTTGGCCTCGGTCATCATGTGAGCGACCCCGCCCGGGCAGTCAACATTCTTGGCATAGACACGATCAAGACACTGGTACTGACCGCCCAGATCTTCTCTCAGTTCGACCGCACCCTCCCGCCGGATTTTTCGCTGACGGATCTGTGGGATCACAGCATGAGAGCCGGTGTGCTGGCCAGAACCGTGGCCAAATTGGAAGGTCAGGAGCGCATTTTAATGGAGAATGCCTTCATGGGGGGCGTGTTGCACGATGTGGGCAAGCTGGTGCTCATTGCCAATTTGACCGTACCCTATCGTCAATGTCTGGCTTTGAGCCGCGAAAGCAGGCGGCGCTTCTGGGAAGTCGAGGAGGAGATTTTGGGGGCCACGCATGCGCAGGTTGGAGCGTATTTGATGGGCCTGTGGGGGCTGCCCAATGCGATTGTCGAATCGATCGCGTTTCACCACAGCCCGTTGCAATGCCCGGAGCGTAGTTTCAGCAGTCTCACGGCGGTGCACGCCGCAGATGGACTGGACCATGGTTTGTCCGCAGGAGATGGGAAGAACCTCTCGGGGTACCTCGACCACGGATACCTTGAAGCGCTGGGGCTTGCGGATCGTATTCC
>JBJKSK010000444.1:0-2907 GCA_046704125.1 Desulfobacterales bacterium
CCGGGTTTCGATCCGCCTGCGGGTTACTGCATGTCAATGGCCGGGCTAGCGGCGGGTTCATCACCCGGCAAGTCCCGATTCAAGGCCAGTCCCTGGGTGAGGCCGACCGGATCCTTGTCCGGGTCAAAAAACTCAAGGCCCAGGCCCAGAGCCCCAACATCCATCAAGCCGAAGCCGCCATGCTAAAGGCCCACGCGTTGATCGCCCGCTACAATATCGACCTGTTTTCCAAAACCGCTTCCCGCGAATTTGTCAGCGTCTTTGTCGGGAAACCGGCCCTTCGCCACACCCGGGATCAATACTGCCTGGGATCGCTGCTCATGGATTTTTACTTCGTGCAGGGCCTCTGGGTCACCGCCTGGGTCCTGGATCGGGGAAAAGACGGACGGGTCCTGGAAATCAGCGGCACGGCGCCCAATGTAAAGATCGCAAGCTACGTCTATGATTACGTCACCCATTACATCCAGAGCCAGTGGGCCGACTACAACCGCCACCGGAACCTGACCCGGCACAGGCGCACCGATTTTGCCGTGGGAACCATCGAGGGCTTCAGGGCCAAGCTGGAAGCCCGGCGCCATCCGACCTCCCAGGCCGGGGACCGGGCCCTGATCAAGGTCGGGGACCCCCAACTGGCCGGTTACCTGGCCCATCGGTATCCCCGGGTGCAGACCGTGTCCAGCCGTCTGCTGCGGGTGGACAGGCGCGTGATGGATGCGGGCATGGATGCCGGAAGCCGACTGGTGATTGCCGAGGGCATCGCCGAGAAAAAGACCGGCGCCAGGCGGCTTCCGGAAAAATAACGGCCCATCAAAATACAAACCGCCCCGGATCAGGCGCTTTTGCGCTTCCAGTAAGGGTCGATGAGATCTTCGAATATCGACATCGCCGCCTCGGCCCCCTGGCCCGTGGCCGTAACGATTTGCTTGTAGCCGCCCTCCACATCGCCGGCGGCGTAAATACCCGGTAAACTGGTACGATGCCGGCTGTCTTTTTCGATGTAGCCGTCTGCGTTCAGCTTGACGCCGATTTTTTGGGCCAATTCCACGGTGGGTTCGTAACCGACGGCGATAAATACGCCCTGGACTGGCATCGTTTGTGTTTTTCGGGTCACCGTGTCGACAAGGAGCACCTGCTCGACTCTTTCCTTGCCTTGAATCTCCTGGACTTCGGTGTTCCAGAGAATCGGCACGCCCACCTCCTGGAGATTTCTCACCAGATGCTCCTGGGCCCGCAGGGAATCCCGCCGATGCACCAGGGTGACATCCACGCCCATGTGATGCAGGTAAAGCGCCTCGGTCACCGCGCTGTTTCCCCCGCCGACCATGACGACCTTCTTGCCCTTAAACAAGGGGCCGTCGCAGGTCGAACAGTAGCTGACCCCGCGGCCGGAAAGCCGGGTCTCGCCCTCGCAGCCCAGGTGCTTGTGGTTGGCGCCGGTGGCCATCAACACCGCCTTGGTCTTGAACCTGCGGCGGCTGGTCAGCACTTCGATGGGCTCTCCGGGAAAAATATCCAACACCGCTTCGCCCTGAAAAATCTGCACATATTCCAGGGCATGAGTGACCATGATGTCCACCAGGGTCTTTCCCCCCACCGAGGTGAAACCGGGATAATTTTCCACCACCGGGGTGGTGGCCACCTGGCCGCCCAGCGCCTGGCGCTCGATGACCGCCGTCTTTAGGCCGGCACGCACCGCATAGATGCCCGCCGTCAACCCGGCCGGGCCGCCGCCGACGATCACCAGGTCGGTTTCAACCTCCTTGGCATCCGAGTCGGGAATAAAAACGGTCTGGGGCTCCAGTTTTTCCAGCGACAGGCAAAACAGCTCTTCGGCCTGGGCCCCCATGCCGATGAGCATGTCGTTGGCAAAGGCCTGCGGCACGCTGTGAGCATTGTACTCCTGAGCCAGGTCGGGACGCGCCTGGATATCCACGATCTCCAGGGACACCCGATCGGGCCGTTCGATGACGGATTTGACGGCATTTACCGCCTGCTGCGGGCAATACGGGCAGGAACCGCTGACAAAGACCTTGATGGCGCGGGAGCCCTCGAGCTTGTTGAGCACACCGCGCGAGGCATCCGACACCCCGCTTTGGCCCATGCCCACCAGCAGCATGGTTTCCAAAAAAGTCTTGGCCTCCTCGCCCACCGGCGCGCCGTACCAGCGGATGTCGTAGCGCTAGGGGGCGATGAGCAGGGTGGGGCCCACCGTCACATGATGGGCGGTGGCCAAGTCGTGGGCCAGGTCGTACTCCCTGAGATGGATGCGGTCGGTCAACTCCCTGAAGGCTCGAATCACCTGCCGGCAAGCGGTGGCAAACACATCCTCCTTACCCTTTTGGGTGAACAGCAGCAGTTCGATGTCATGGGGCATTCTCTCGAAAGTCTGCCGGATCTGACGAATAAAATCTTCATGGGCAGCCGGACCCGGATTGGTCCCCGGCTCCATCGGATTGGCCATGGGTTTTCTCCTTTGTCGAAAAAAAAATCGCACAACGGCTTTAAACAACCGCCTGTTCTCTTATCGAAGTAATTTAAGAAACACAACAGGGCCTGTCAACCGCTTTGGCCCCGCCCGGCATCGGCCGGATTATTCGGCATCGGTTGAAACGGCCTGTCTGGTGCGTTGGCTGATCAGGGCCTCGGCTAGAATCAGATCTTCTGCGGTGGTAATCTTGAGGTTATCCCGGCGGCCCGACACGATTTTTACGGTCAGCCCGAGTTGTTCGACCAGGGCGGCATCGTCGGTGACCGCCCAGTTCTGCTCCCGGGCCTGCCGGTGGGCGCGGCAGACCAGTTCGTAGACAAAAGCCTGCGGCGTTTGGGCCGTCCACAGATGGCGCCGGTCAACGGTTTGCTCGACCATGCCCGCGGCATCCACCCGCTTGAGGGTGTCCACCACCGGTA
>JBJKSK010000445.1:0-2790 GCA_046704125.1 Desulfobacterales bacterium
TCGAACCGGTAGATGCCGCCGTCGGGTCGGTCCAGGAGCCCGAGAATGTTCAGCAGAGTGGATTTTCCCGAACCGGATGGTCCCATCACCGAGAGATACTCGCCGGAGGAAATCCTCAGATTGATGTCGTGCAAGGCCTGCACTTGTTGGTCACCGACCTGGAAATGCCTTCGGATGCCTTCCAGTTGGATCATTTTCCTGCCTTTTCCACCTTGGCCAACGCGTCGTCGGCGATTCCGGGCCGGTCCACGGTTACGACCACCTCCTGGTTTTGGGCAACACCGGAAAGGATCTCCGTATGGTCCCAGTTGGCGATTCCGATGGTCACCGGTCGGGACACCAGACGATGGTTTTTGGGATCGTAGATCCAGACCCGTTTGCCGTCGACAACCGCCTGGGTGGGCACAAAAAGCGTGTCGCGGTGGACCTTTAAAATGATTTCCACATCCGCGCTGTAGCCGGCCAGCAGGACATTTAAGTCCACCGGATTGACAAAGGCCACCTCCACGTCGACGGTTCGGGCCTGCTTTTCCCGATCCAGCACAAAGGCGGCAATCCGGCGCACCCGGCCTTCAAAGCGCCGGTGGCCAAAGGCGTCGATGTGGATGCGAGCCGGCATTCCCACGGTGATCGCCGGTGCGTCCACCTCATCGATGGGGGCCGTGACATAAAAACAACTCGTATCGATGATATCCACCGCCGGCGGGGTGGGAATGCCCGGGGGTGACGGGGTGACGTATTCGTTGAGTTCGCCGTTGATCTGAGCGATCACGCCGTTGAAAGGAGCGATCAGCCGGGTGCGCTCCAGGTTGGCCCTGGCCACCTCGACCCTGGCTTGGCTCATTCTGGCCGATGCCTGGGCCGCCTGGCAGTCCGCCTGGCGGATTTTGGCGTCGGTTTGTGCCCGGTCGACCCGCTCCGCGGAGATGGCCCCTGAGGCGTACAGTTTGACCTGACGCAGCGCCTCGCGTCGGGAGATGTCGGCTTCCAGGCAGGTGGCATCGGCTCTGGCCGCAGCCGCCTGGCTTTCCCGCTGGGCAAGGGTCACTTCGGCAACAAGATCCTTGTTCCACAGGGTCATCAGGGCCTGCCCGGCCTTGACGGTATCGCCTTCATGGATGGGCAGTGTGGAGATCTGGCCCCCGATGCTCGGGGACAGCTTGGCCCGGCGGCAGGCTTTCACGGTGCCCGCCCGGGTGTTGGACACGGTTTTTTCCACGGTTCCGCGCTCCACGCGCTGAATCTGTACGGCCACCGGCTTTGGCCGGGTGACATAGAACCCGATGCCACCGGAAAAGGCGGCTGCCAGCATCAGGATCCACCACCAGGTTCGTTTCAATGGGTCCCCTTTCTTGATTTTGGTTGGTTACAACGGCTCGATGTCCGGGGTCATGATTCGGAAAGCAAGTCTTTGACGATTTCTCGAAAAGGTGAAGCCAGGGGGCGCCATTTGGGTTTAATGGCCTTGTCCTCGATCCAGGTAAACTCTACGGCTTCGATCCGTTCGGCAATGAGATGCTCTCTATGTTCTCCGTAGACCACCTCCGGGTAGTATTCGACAAACAGCATCCGGTGGAAATCGATGGCAAAATCCCGGATCACACAGGTCACCACGTGGCTCACACAGCTTCGCACCGTGGTCTTGGCGTTTTCCACATCCGAGACCACGACGATGATCGGCCTGAGAATGGTGATGTCCTTGCCCTTTCTGCCAGTCGTATCGAAAATCTGCAGCCGGCATTTCCCGCTGCCCAGGCGAAGTTTGCCGCCCCATCCCTCCCAGGAATACACATCGTCGTGGATTTTCATTTTGCGTGCCTTCCTACCTACCCCCCCTGAAACTCATTAAAAAGACAATAAATCTAAATCCGCAAGGCGCAAACGGCTCTGTATTTCAGCCACTTTAGGCATTTAAATGGCGGGCATCGCCCGTCTTGGGCAGTATAGACTTGGGGTTTTGGTCGCGTCAACAGCGGGCTATCGCAGCCGCCTCTACCGGGTCAGGGTGCTATAGATGCGCAGCAGCTTGTCTGGAAGTTCCCGCACCTCGGAAATGACATTGTGGCCCTTTCCGTACAGGTCGTCGAGCCGTGAGTCCCCGGCAAAATTTACCGTGATGCCATGGCTGAAGATGTTATTGGCCCGAGCTTCGAGGATGGATTTTCGAGTATCGGCGATGGCATAACCCTGCTTGTAGTCGGTATCGTTTGGAAAACCGTCTCCTAGGATCAGCAGCAGCCGGACTTGGGCAGAGGTTTTGGCCAGTCTGGCCGTGGCGTGCCGGATGGCCGCCCCCATCCGGGTGCTACGCTGGGGGGCCATGGCGTTGATGCGCCCTTTGACGGCAGCCGACATCGGTTCATCAAAGTCCTTGATCGTGAAATAGTCCACGCCCAGTCGACCGGTGCCGGAAAATCCGGCGATGGCAAACCGGTCACCGACCACAGTCAGGGCCTCGCACAGCAGCACGATGGCCTCTTTTTCCACATCCAGCACCCGGCTGGTTCCGCCGCCCACCGGATTTGCCGTGGACTTGGAAAGATCCACCAACAGCAGAGCCGCCACGTCCCGATGCTGTTTGACATGTTTGATGTAGAGCCGCTCCGGAGGGGTCAAGCCGGCTTTGCGGGCCAGAACAAAATCCAACATGGCCCGGTAGTCAAAATCGTCTCCTTCGATCCACTGCCGATAAATCACCAGTCCCTGGGGTTTGAGCAGTTCAAAGGCGTACCGGATGCGCCGAACCTGCCCGGGTTGTTTCGCCAGCGTGGCATCGTAGAAACTCCCCTG
>JBJKSK010000446.1:0-5258 GCA_046704125.1 Desulfobacterales bacterium
TACACCTATCGGGCGCCGGGCCACTGGTTGGCCCGTTTTTTCCGCAACCAGCAAAGCCTGCCCGACATCGGGATGCACCACTATCTGTAAACGACGCTTCCCGGGGTGGATGCCCTGATCTTTGCCGTGCGCCACCAAGCATACAAAACCTTGACCCCGGAAGCCGTCGTGGACCTGATTGGCCGGCCCGCAGCCATCATCGACTGTTTCGGCATTCTGGACGACGCCACCATCCGGCGCTATTTCGAGCTGGGCTGCGAGGTCAAGGGCCTTGGCCGCGGCCACATCCAGCGCATCAAGGAAGCGGTGCGCGCCAAGTGACCCGCCCGCTGGGGGGGCGAAACCCGACTGCTGACCTTAATCGCGTTGACCCCTTAATCTGTTGAGAAATGGCATGAAACGAGCTCTGATTACCGGCATCACCGGCCAGGACGGGGCGTACCTGGCCGAGTTTCTCCTGAACAAAGGCTATGAAGTCCATGGCATCAAGCGCCGATCGTCTTCCTTGAACACGGCCAGGGTGGATCACCTCTACAAGGACCCTCATGAAACCGACGTCCGATTTTGCATGCATTACGGGGATCTGACCGATGCCACCAACCTGATTCGCATTATCCAGGAGGTTCAGCCCGACGAAATATACAACCTAGCGGCCCAAAGCCACGTGATGGTATCCTTCGAGACCCCCGAGTACACGGCAAACGCCGACGCGCTGGGAACCCTGCGGCTGCTGGAGGCCATCCGGATTCTCAAGCTTGAAGAAAAAACCCGGTTTTACCAGGCCTCCACATCCGAGATGTACGGCAAGGTGCGCGAGGTCCCCCAGAGCGAGACCACCGCGTTTTATCCGCGAAGCCCCTATGGCGCGGCCAAGGTCTATGCCTATTGGATCACGGTCAACTACCGGGAAGCCTACCACGTGTTTGCCTGCAACGGCATTTTGTTCAACCACGAGTCGCCCATTCGCGGGGAAACCTTCGTGACCCGAAAGATCACCCGGGCCGTGGCCCGGATCCACCTGGGGCTGCAGCAGGAACTGTTTCTGGGAAACCTGGATGCCAGACGCGACTGGGGCCACGCCAAGGACTACATCCGGGCCATGTGGCTGATGCTGCAACAAAACACGGCCGATGACTACGTCATCGCCACGGGGAAGGACTGGTCGGTGCGCGAGTTTGTGGCCGCCGCCTTCAAACGGGTGAACACCGAAATTATCTGGGAAGGCCATGGCGTCCAGGAAGTGGGCAAGGACAAGGCCACCCGGGTCGTTCGGGTGCGCGTCGATCCACGATACTTTCGCCCCACGGAAGTCGACCATCTGCGGGGAAACCCGGCCAAGGCCCGCGAGAAACTCGGCTGGCAGCCCGAAGTGTCTTTTGACGAACTGGTCACGCACATGGTCGATAAAGATATCCAGGAGGCACAAAAAGACGCCCTGTGCCGCCGCAAGGGATTTGTCACCTACCACCACTTCGAATGACAGCTCGGAGCATCATGGACACCAGCGCCAGAATCTACATCGCCGGGCACAGGGGCCTGGTGGGTGCAGCGCTTTTAAGGCTTTGCCGCCAGGCCGGCTATACCCACCTGGTCACCCGCACCCGCGCGCAACTGGATCTAACCGATGGCAGGGCCGTGGCCCGCTTTTTCAAAGCCGAAAAACCGGATTTCGTCCTAATGGCCGCCGCCAAAGTGGGCGGCATCCATGCCAATGCCACCTACCCGGCCGATTTTATCTACCAGAATCTGATGATCCAGTCCCATGTGATCCACCAAAGCTTTCTTTCCGGCGTGAAACGCATGATTTTCCTGGGCTCTTCGTGCATCTACCCGAAACACGCCCCCCAGCCGATAACCGAAGACCGCCTGATGACCGGAGCCCTGGAGCCGACCAACTCAGCTTATGCCGTGGCCAAAATCGCCGGGATCGAAATGTGCTGGAGCTACAACCGCCAGCATCACACCGGCTTTCTCCCCGTGATGCCCACCAATCTGTACGGCCCCGGGGATAACTTCGACTTGGAAACCTCGCACGTGCTGCCCGCCCTGATTCGCAAATTTCACCTGGCCAAACTGGCGGATCAAAACGACAGCGCGGCCATTGAAGCCGACCAAGCCCGGTTCGGGCCGATTCCCCCCGATTTTCAAAGGTCGCTATCGCTTCACCCCCCCCAGGTGGGGCTGTGGGGCACGGGGACTTCAAGACGGGAACTTCTTTATGTCGATGACCTGGCCAGCGCCTGCCTGTTTCTCATGAATCTGGACGACAACGGTTTTTATGGCCTCTTTTCATCGGAGAATAAACCGCTGATCAACATCGGCGTGGGCAGCGATCATACCATCCGTCAGCTTTCCGTAATAGTGGCCAAAACCGTCGGCTTTACCGGAAAAGTCATCTTCGATCCGGAAAAATCCGACGGAACGCCTCGAAAACTCCTCGATGTCAGCCGGCTGACTCGCCTTGGCTGGAAACCCCGCGTGACATTGGAAGATGGCATCCGGGCCACCTACAGATGGTACCGGGCCCAGACCTCCTGAGCCATAATAGCACCCGGTTGACCGCGCCTTGGCCAAGGCGGGCGCGACTTCTTAAAACCCTTGACAGTGATGGGAACTTGAATGGCAGGACTGTTTGGTTTATAGTCATCTCCCTTCGCCTGAATAGCGAACATGCGGTTCAACATCATCGGAACTACCTGAAAAAATGATTCAAACCGGACTCGACCGTTTTCTTTCCGATCCCCCCGCGGCCATTGCCGGAACGCGACTGGGACTGCTTTGCCACCCGGCTTCGGTGGACACCTCGTTTCGCCATGCCAGGATCCTTTTGAACCAGCGGTTTCCCGGCCGGCTCAAGGCGTTGTATTCGCCCCAGCACGGGTTTTTCGGGGAAAAGCAGGACAACATGATCGAATCAGAGGATGGAATCGACCCGGTGTCTCAAATTCCCGTTTTTAGCCTCTACGGAAAAACGCGGGTGCCCACGCCGGAGATGCTGGATCCCATCGATACGATAGTCGTGGACTTGCAGGACGTGGGCACCCGGGTCTATACCTATATCTACACCCTTTCCTACTGCATGGAGCAGGCGGCCCGGTGCGGGAAAAAAGTGGTCGTGCTGGACCGGCCCAATCCCATCGGCGGCATCCGCGTGGAGGGAAATGTCCTGGAACCGCAATATGCTTCTTTTGTGGGCCGTTTTGCGCTGCCCATGCGCCATGGGATGACCATCGGGGAACTGGCCCGGCTATTGAACGACGCCTTTGGAATCGGCTGCGAGTTAACCGTGGTGGCCATGAACGGCTGGCATCGGGGAATGTACTACAAGGACACGGGGCTTTCCTGGGTGGCCCCGTCGCCCAATCTTCCCACACCGGAATCGGCCCTGGTCTACCCGGGCCAGGTGCTCTGGGAGGCCACCAATGTCTCCGAAGGCCGGGGCACCTGTCTTCCCTTTGAGCAGTTTGGCGCCCCGTATCTGGACTGCGAAAAACTCCTAGACACCCTCGGCGGCCGTTTTCTTCCCGGAGCCATATTGAGGCCAGCGGCCTTTGAACCCACGTCCAACAAATGGCAGGGGACGTTGTGCCGGGGGTTTCAAATCCATGTCACAAAGCCAGATGCTTTCTTTCCGGTACGGACTTCGCTTCGGATCCTCCAGGCCATCTTGCGCCATCACCGGGATGAATTCGCGTGGAAGCAGCCCCCGTACGAATACGAATACCAAAAGCTTCCCATCGACCTGATTCTGGGGAGCCGAAGCATCCGAAAGCGCATCGAAGCCTTGGAAAACCTTTCGGCCATCGAGGCCTCGTGGCACAAACCGCTTGAACAATTCGATGCGATGCGCCGGAAATATTTTCTTTACTGAGGCGGGAAATGAGGGGTTGATTCAGCCAAAAAAGCCCCGGAGGCGCGTGCCGCGGGGCTTCTATCGGTAGGCAGGGTAGATGTGATGCCTATTTTGACTTGAGGGTGTCGATCTCTTTTTTCAGATCATCGATTTCCCGTTTATACTGTTCGACGTCGTCGGTCTTGGCGCCCGTATCCGCCGGTGCGTCGTCTTTTTTCCAGGTGTCTTTCAGTTCATCGAATCCTAGATACAGCGCCAGTCCGCCACCAAGAAGAAGCATCACGGGGATCGCTCCGGCCAGAAGCTGCAAAAAGGGTTTCCACCACACAGACAGACCAATGAGACCCAGAACAGCACCCACGGCGCCACCAATTAATGTCTTCATAAAAAATCATCCTCCCTTAAATTAGTGATGTTCTTTTAAACATATCCCTGGAAAAAGAGGTGGCAGCCAGCCCGCACTCCGTTTCCGCTATTTGATAGTGACAAGAAATTAACGTGTATCCGGCTACTGGCTATCGCATCATTTAAGCGTCACTCCGAATATCATAAGAAAAATGGTAACGCAAGCCCAAAATTCCCGCGAAACGATCCGGCCGGCGTCCTTCTGGGATGCTATCTGGCCAGGGGGAAAAAATATCAGGTTAACGCTTAACTATCTAAAAAACATAAATTTTTCAAACAAACCGGACCCAATTTTCAGGTTGCATTCGAAAGGCATCTCTGGTAGCGTTTGCCCCGCTTGAACTGCTGCACGGCCGGCGTGCCCGGGAAAAGCATCCCGGAATCCATGTGGCACCTGCCCACGCGCATTTCTGTTATCTTTTTACAGGTCCATCATGTTAAAAAAGATTTTCAAAAGTATCAAGGCAAAGATTGACGGCGGCCTTCATGCCGTGCTTCAAGGCACCCACGACCACTACCTGTGCCTGGTCCCCGAGCGGACCGGGAGTTTTTCCAGGTGGATGCGGCGGCGCTTTTTTTCAGGCATCCGGATGACTCGGGAGGATACGACGATTCTAAATACCCTCCCGAAAGATGCCGTGGTGATTTTCCTTCACAAACGCAAGAACAAATTCGAGTACCTGTTTTATCACACCCGCTACGCGCAACTGGGGTTGCCGGTGCCAGTCCTGGGTTTCGGCTACAGGGTGCTGGGCTGCCAGCCGCTGTCGCGGGTGTTTCGAATTCTGCTGTCCAAAATCGACTATTTTTTCCGTCACTTTCGTCTGCCCAACCCTTACGTTGACGGCTATCTGGAAAAGCAGCTGCTCACCGAGAAAAAAGCGATGCTGTCGCTGGTGGAATCACGGGGGTTTTACCGCCGCTTTGTAAAGGCCGAACGCGATCCGGTACGGTTTCTGCTGGAAATGCAGGCAAAGACGGATCGGCCCATCTATCTGGT
>JBJKSK010000447.1:0-8160 GCA_046704125.1 Desulfobacterales bacterium
TTCTAACCCTTCGGGCCTACGACCAGTTGCAGGGGTAACACCCGCGAAAATCTTGGCCCGCCGGAAAGACTTCCACCGGCCCTGCGAGATTTTTTTGACATCCAACCAAGGAGAACCGATGAAAACCATTGACGAAGAAGCCGCCGAAGTCTGCAAACGTCTCGTTTGCCACGAAGTGGTCGCCGACGAAGCCGCCGAACTTGAGCAATGCTGGCAAAAAGATCCCCGGTGGAAAGGCATCACTCGGCCCTACACGGTGCAAGAGGTCTTGAAATTGCGCGGCAATCTGAGAATCGACTATACATATGCCGCCGTGGGTGCCAAGCGGTTGTGGTACCTGCTCCAACATGACGACTATATCCCCGCCCTGGGGGCGCTGACGGGAAACCAGGCCGTCCAGCAGGTGGAAGCCGGGTTAAAGGCCATCTATCTCAGCGGCTGGCAGGTGGCCGCAGACGCCAATCTGGCAGGCGAGATGTACCCGGACCAAAGCCTTTATCCATCCAACAGCGTGCCGGCCGTGGTCCGGCGAATCAACAACGCCTTGCGCCGGGCCGACCAGATCCAGGTGCTCGACGGGCGAAAAAACGGCCCCTACTGGTTTGCGCCCATCGTGGCCGATGCGGAAGCCGGCTTCGGCGGCCCGCTAAACGCCTTTGAACTGATGAAGATGATGATCGAAGCCGGTGCCGCCGGTGTCCACTTCGAGGACCAACTGGCCTCGGCCAAAAAATGCGGGCACATGGGCGGCAAAGTGCTTGTTCCCACCTTTGAAGCCATCGCCAAACTGGTGGCCGCGCGGCTGGCCGCCGACATCTGTGATGTGCCCACCCTTTTGGTGGCGCGCACGGATGCGGATGCCGCCAAGCTGATCACCAGCGATTTCGACGAGCGGGACAAACCCTTTATCCGGGATGGGCAGCGCTCCAGCGAAGGTTTTTTCTACATCCGAAACGGGCTGGAAAGCGCCATTGCCCGGGGGTTGGCCTACGCCCCATACGCGGATATGGTCTGGTGCGAAACCTCGACCCCCGATCTGGCACTGGCCAAACGGTTTGCCGAAGGCATTCACCGCCAGTTTCCCGGAAAACTGCTCGCCTATAACTGCTCGCCGTCGTTTAACTGGAAAGCCAATCTGAACGATGCCGCCATCGGTAATTTTCAACGGGAACTGGGCGCCATGGGGTACAAGTTCCAGTTTGTCACCCTGGCGGGTTTTCACGCGCTGAATCTGGGCATGTTCGATCTGGCTCGAAGTTACCAGAAGGAAGGCATGCTGGCCTATTCCCGCTTTCAAGAAGAAGAATTCAAATTCGGGAAAGAAGACGGCTATATGGCCACCACCCATCAGAAATTTGTCGGAGCCGGCTATTTCGATCGGGTCATGAATGCCGTTACCGGAGGCGAAACCAGCGTCGGTGCTCTGGCCGGATCCACCGAAGAGAAGCAGTTCAAATAAGCCATCGGCAAGCGTTTTGCCGAACCACGGGGACAGGGATGGTTTACCATTGACCTTGACTTTAACCGCGTTCGGCTTCTTCCATGATGGTTTCAGGAATACGGACCCGCCCTGTGAGGAGGTCATCCTGAAGGCCGGATTTGAGCGAAAGAAATTTTCGAAGCTCTTCATGTGCTGAAGCCAACGCTAAATCTAAGCTCAATATATAATATGCTATTCTGTGCTGTTCTGCTTCGTCGGGCCAGGCTATCTTAAATGCTTCAATTTCTTGTCCACTGACATTGGGTTGCGCCCCACCCATGCTTTCCATCGAGACAAAAGTCTGAAAGCGATATGATTGAGAAAGTGCATATAGAAATGTACTATCCCAGCCTGATGAGTACGGCCTCCAGCTAAACCTCCCAACGCGCTGATTCATCAGCGCAGGTAAATTCGTCTCTTTTACCAAAGCCACTTTACCGACTGTAGCGCCAGACATCGCAATTATCAGATCATTCTTCTTAAGGCTAAACGCTTCAAATGGGATCAAATAATCGGCAGGCATCATGGCACATTCCGCCAGGTCAACGCCGTTAATGGTTATGTTGCTAATCCTGATTAAAGGGACACCCTTTTGAACGAACGCAGAACTGCGGAAAGCAAATCCGCTTCGAATAAGGACCCGATCGCCTAATGTGCCGGGTTCCCACTCCTTCGGAATCAATCCCAGCGGGGAGTCTTTGAATTGCTCCGGATGAGCGACGGGGTCGCGAAGCTGGCCGTGTTCATCCAGGCCGTAGCACAACAGGTCGTTCAGCACGCCCGCGCGCACCTGTTTGAGTTTAGCAATCAGAGTTTCGGCCTGGGCAATGAATTCGTCAATGGTATCGAGAACGTGGGAGATATAAGATTGCTCTTTATAATCTATGTTTTGAACGGGAACTCTGAAAAGTCTTTCTCTATCGAGGCTCGGTACCCCGGTTGCTTCATTTAATAATTCGAGACGGGCCTTTTTTAGCGTGAAATAAAGCCATTTCGGGTGGACATGCACTTTGGGGATAACCGCATATGTTGTGTCAACGGCCCAAAAATCGGTGGGCACATAAATCGGGTTATCTAATGTCCCTTTTCTGCCAACTACAATGGCAGGCCCTGAAAAAAGAGGTGTCCTGGCATAACCTAAAAAACCACCAGCCCCGATGATGGGGAAAGGGCCGTATTTGTCTGCAACGCCATTTTGTCTCTTCCCATAATGAACCTCGGCGACATCCTGGATAACTTTAGGCATACCCGAGCCCTCCGAGCATTCCATTGAGCAAAATTTCCTTATCTCGGCGCGTTTTCTTCAATGTGGTCAACGACACTTGATATTTGGCCCACAGGTTTTCAGTGAAGCGAACCAATTCCAGCTTCTTGTCTCTTACCGCATCGTTGAGTCCCGCCTCGAGGTCCTGAGCAAAGAGCTCGAGTACCAGTCCCTGCTTTTCATCCCCGTCCATTGCGGCACACCGATTTTTCAGCTCATCGACAAAGGTGTTGGTGAGGGTGCGGTAGGTGATCCGGGCTGCAGTCAGGCCTTTCTTGATCAGCTCGTAGGGAGCCAGTTCCGCCTCAAGGGTCGCCAGCTGTTCAAAGCAGGGTTGCAGTGCGTGCCTGGCGGCCTTGGCTTTACTTCGGTCGATGCCGGTGGCTTTCTTTTTTACCGCGGCCTTTTCAAACCTGGTCAGTTCTCTGATGGCATCCTTGAATTCCGTTTTCAGCTCTTTGACCTGGCGCTCAAGGTCCTTGGCACGATTCCAGGAAGATAGTTCTTCATCATCCGCACCGTCCGGCGGGTTGCTCTGTTCAAAGGCTTCCTTTTCCCCTTTCAGGCAGCCGATCTCTGATTTGGCATCGTCGATCTGCTGGAGGTAAGCGGCCATGGTCCGCTTCACTAGCTTATGGTTGAAGGGATCAAAGGCCGGGCCCCCGTTGTCGTCGTCTTCCACGGCGTCGGCGATGGCATCGATCCAGCCCTCAACGACTCCGCAAAAGCCGTTGTCCATAAGGGTCTTGAAGTCCGGCAAGGTCTCCGTCCACCAGGTGGCCACCACGCCGGACAATTTGAAACTGCCTAGGACTGCGAGCGGCAGCAGCGCTTCGGTAAACCCTTGAAGGAAATCCGAGCGTAGGGCATTCAGGTTACGGCCCTGCGGGAGAGTGATCAGACTGTCCGTATGAGAGGTCCACCAGGCTGTCACGGCATTTCTCAAGCACTGAGTTCGAGCCTGTAATCCGGCATCGGCCTCTATCAGCCGGGAGATGGCCGATGGATCGGTTATGCTCGGTTTGAAGTCTCGGTAGCGCACGTCGTTGGGCCTGCGAGTGAAAAGGGCATCCGGAGAGAAGCCGAGAGATTTAAAAAGAGCTCCGTTTGCTTCGATCTCAGCGACCGGAATGCCACCAACAAGGTGTGCACGGACATCCTGAGGATCCGGCGGCGGTGAGTTGTCGACGTAGCGGCGGACATTGAGGTTGAACCCGTTGGCGGGGTCGGCGATCTCGTCATAGGTCACGATCCTGGAATAATTCTCAACCTCGCTATAACGCTCAAACGTGGAGGCGATCTTTTCGATATCTTCGGGCCGCAGGTAATTTTGGGAACGGCCGGCCCGATAATCAGCATCCGCATTGATGAAGAGCACTCGGCCGCGATGAGCTTCCGGTTTGTTCGGGTTGGGAGCCCGGCCGGAAAGGTTGGCACGCATAATCAGGATGCATGCCGGAATGCTCGCGCCATAAAAAAGGTTCTGCGGTAGGCTGATGATGGCCTCGATCAAATCCTGTTGAAGGAACTTTTGGCGGATCTCTTTTTCCGCGCCGCCACGGAAAAGTACACCGTGGGGCATGACGGTCGCTACCATGCCTTCGGGTTTGCAGACCGCCAGCATGTGCTGTGCGAACATGAGATCCGCCTTTTTCCCGGAGGTCGGACACCATCCCCAGCGGTACCGCTCGGGAAATTCCATGTTGTCCCGTGTGTAGTTCTGACTGAAGGGCGGATTAGCGATCACCCGGTCAAAACGTTCCAGTTTTTCTCCTTCCCGGTGCAGGGGATGCAGCAGGGTGTCTTCGAGCAGAATATCGGAGTTCCTGATGGAGTGCAGGAGGATGTTGATTTTGCAGATGGACCAGGCTGAGGCATCATTTACCTGGCCGCAAAGGCGGAGGTCGGTCGGATCGCCTCCGGACTGCTCGATATACTCCCGGCTGATAATCAACATGCCGCCAGACCCGCAAGTGGGATCATAGATACTCATTCCCGGCGTGGGATTCAGCACCCGGACCATCAAACGGATTACATCCCTGGGCGTATAGAAGTCCCCGCCTTTCTTGCCTGCCGATTCTGCAAACATGTTGATGAGGAACTCATACGCCGAACCAAGCAAATCGGAAAATTGGAAGTCCTCATTCCGCAAGCGATATCGACTGAAATGACGCACCAGTTCTTTGCAGGCATCGTCGGAAACAATGCGCTTACTACTTTGAATCTTCATGAATTGGATGTGATCCAAGACGTACCGAAGAGATTCGTTGGCTTCGCTCAAGGCCGTCAGTGCCTCGTCAAGAATAGCTCCAAACGGTTCCGTGGCATCACCAACCCTGCTTTGAAGATGCGACCAGCGAGCCCGTTGTGGTACAAAAAAATCATCATAACAACATGGATTTTCAGTGCATCTCGCTTCTGCCTCTCTAACCTTAAGGCCTTGGCTGATTTTCCGGCTCACAATTTTTCCGTAGTTCGCTTCGAATACGTCGGAACAGCGTTTGAGAAACAGTATCCCGAAAATGAAGTCTTTATATGCAGCCGCATCCATGCCTTCTCGGCGAAGAATATCAGCAGCACCAAAGAGGTGGCGTTGGAGTTTGGCTAATGACAGCTTAGGCATTCGGCGCCTCGTGAAGCGATATAGTCAATGGTTGTGTATAGAGAAATCAGGCGACGATTTTTTTCAGACACTCGGCCGCTTTTGGCTATTTGGGGCCATAGACGCCCAGAAACGCATCAAAGCGGCGTTTGGTCCTTTTTTCGGGGATCATCTATATCTTGGACTTGCGTTTGCAGGCTCTTTTCAGATGCGATTGCATTTTCGTGGCTCATGCTTGGTGTATCCTTTCCATTGGTGGCCGTTTGACTGGTGGTAACATTCAGCCGGAGGATACACCGCCTATCTCTTATACACGACTTTTGGTCCTAGTTCCATAGGGGAATGTAAGGGACGAGCGTGAAAAGTTGACAAATGGCCCAATATTGATGACCAACTCTGCCCATTTGCTTTTAAGGACCGGCAAGGCCCCCCTAACTACTGCCATGAGACGTCTGCTAACCGGATACGCAGCAGTTCAACCGAAGCCACCGGCGTCATGGAGTCCTGTCCCAGAATCGGTACAAGTCAATTTTATGCGAAGAGGGGCCTTATTTACTGGAACTCGTTCGATATATCCATTTGAATCCGGTCCGCGCCGGAATCGTTCAGGACTTGAAGGGATTGAAGTCGTATCCGCGTTGCGGACGCTCCTTTTTAATCAGAGATAACCCTGAAGGGTTAGCGTGAAGGCCTAAAATGTACCCCCATCCCCCGATGGCGGAACCTTTTCCGGAGATTAAGGGCACCCTGAACCCGATATTTCCGCTCTCCGGGCGCATTGTCAAGGAAGGGCACCGCTGGATTGCGCCGGTGGAAAGTCGTAGAGTTTTTCGGGGTTGGTCACCAGGATGCCGTGACGCACCTCCGGATCGGGAGCCCATAGAGCAAGAAGGTCCAGCAAGCTGGCAACTCGAGGCACAACGGCACTCACCGCCGGGTGAGGCCAATCGGTCCCGAAGACCAGCCGTTCGGGCGCGGTCTTGACCAGCGCGTGCACAAGGGGCAGCACGTCCCGGTACGGCGGTGGCTGTCCGGAAATACGATAGGGTCCGGACAGCTTGACCCAGCACCGGCCTTCTCCTATCAGTCGAAGTAAAGCCAGAAATCCGGGGTGTTCGGTCCCCGCGGAAGCGGGCAGGTGACCCATGTGATCGATGACGATATCCACCGGCAGTCTGAGCAACCGGTCGGCCAGTTCTTCGAGGTTTCTGCCGTCGAGAAGGATCTGTATATGCCAGCCAAACGATCGCAGGGCCTCGGCCAACCTCTCGATCGCCTCCAGCGCCACCCCCCCCTTGAACAGCAGGTTCACACGAGTGCCGCGAAAACCGGCCGAGTGCAGATCGGCGATGGCGGTCTCCGAGATGTCGGGGGCCGCCACGGCAATTGCCCTCCATGAGCCTCCAGATGCCATCACCGCATCACGCGTACAGCGGTTATCCACGCCGTACACGCTTGGCTGCACGATCACCGACCGGTCAAATCCCAATGCGCCCAACACAGAGCGATAAGCTTCGATGCCTGCCTCGGGGGGAGTGTAGCTTCGTTTCGATGCAAAGGGATATCGGCCGACAGGCCCAAAAATGTGGGCATGGCAATCGCAACTTCCTTGCGGTATCAATAGCTCCGGTTTACCGGGGTCCAGATTCGGACCCCGGCACCGGCGAATCGAACTCGTGCTTCCGTCACGCATCGCTTTGAAACGCTTCTCCGTGCGGCTTCGCGAGATCGGCGGCGAAGCCAGTTGGCCGATGGGTCTTTTCAGTGGCCATAATAGGAGATGATCGATGCTCTGGCGATCATGTGCTGGTGCAAATTATACCCCACCATCGCCGGGGGTGCGTTGGCGTTCAAGTCCAACTTTGCGACATTGAGGGCATAAACCGTGAATAGGTATCCGTGAGGGACGTCTCCCTTCGGGGGACAGGCGCCGCCGTATCCGTCAGTCCCATAACTGTTGATGCTCTGGATGCTTCCCTTGGGTGCCAGGCCCGATTTTAGATTTCCGGCATCGGTTTTGAGTTCATGGACCGTGGAAGGGATGTTGAAAATGACCCAATGCCACCAGCCGCCGCCTGTCGGGGCGTCCGGGTCATAGACCGTGACGGCAAAGCTCTTTGTGCCCTTGGGCGCATGGACCCATTCAAGGGAGGGTGACATGTTTTTCCCCTGGCAGCCGAACCCGGAAAACACCTGGTTTTTGGTCAACTGACCGCTCACATCCGCACTTTTCAGGGTAAATTCCTGGGCAAACGCGTTTGCCGCCAGGAAAAATCCAAACGCCGCGATTAAAGCGAGTTTCTTCATTTTGTGGCTCCTCTCTCTCAGGCAAGGGGAGTTGACCCCAAGTCTCGTCGAAGATTAAATCTCAGTGGATTTGGACAGAGCAGCGGCATCTACCGCTAGCGAGACAGCGATTTAGTGATTTGCCTGTTTCTGGCCGGGCACGAGATAACTCTCAACCGGGCCCGGCGGCTCTTGCGGAAACCTTTGAATCAAACGGTCAAAAGTCAAGGGCAGGGGTCAAATAAAGAGGGAATGCCATTGACTTACAAAAGGCCGACAAAATAAGGTGGCATGAAAGGTGAGGCCGGTTCGCGGGATGCTAAGCGTCGTTTTCCCGGACGGGTTTGCTTGATTTGCAGATGATCATCTGTTAAAAAAAACCATCGTAGCGAGCTGCCGATGAACAGCAGCCACAGGCCTATACTCCTTTATGTGTCAATGAGACTTGCTGCCTGCCACGTTTCGATGAAAGACCACCGCTGATCTTGCCGGAAAACGCGTGAACAGTGCCTGCGCCGGTGTCAAACG
>JBJKSK010000448.1:0-4454 GCA_046704125.1 Desulfobacterales bacterium
CAGGTCTTGAGGTGGCCGGCGATGCGGGCGGCGGACATTTCGCCGCTGCCGGCAAGCAATTCTTTTATCCGCAATCCTTTGGCCAGGGATGACACGAAATAGTATTTTTCACCTTTCGAAGGCATCAGACACCTCGGGTCTTCATATCCATCGGTTCGCCGGCTGGATGATCACACGCGGCCATATAGTCTCTCTATCTGTGACGCTATCTCTCTATGCGTGACATAGTAAGGACGCTAAAATTTGTTGTCAAGGTTTTTTTTGCCCGTCCGAGCCCGGCAGGCATAAAATCCGGTGCCCACCGATGGCGCACGCCACACCAGCCGGGCCAAATCCCCCGCTGCAAAAAAAAGCGCGCATACACCCGCAGCGCCGCAGGTTCTGGTGATTCGCCGTCAAAGGTAGGGGGGGATTCGGGGAGGTTATTCCGCGTGACATATATGGAGGGACGTTCCTAGCTTATTAACTTAGATCACGGTCTACTCGTTTCGCTATCCTGTACCCCCGGTGACCGGCCTGCTCACACCCACCGTTGAAATATTCAGTGGGTCATCGACGACCAGGTCAAGCACACCGTTTCCGTTTGTTCCAGGCATGTCTATATGTGATTGGCTCGGCTGAAAAAATATGTGCCTGAAGTCATCAGCTGAAGTTTTTAGGTTAAGAGCGTGCCCATATTTCCAATTTAACTATGTTGAAAAACGTGATAATATTCGGAAGGTTGAGGTTTTCATCGATGGATGCCGGGATTCAAAGAAATGATCAATCGCTGACATCGGGTTCGATATGATGTGCGGAAACTTCGCTGCGCGACTGTTAGCCTGGGTGATATCGGAGGAAACCCGTGATGGCCGAAACAATCTTCAGTTGTCCGCTATGCGGTGACAAGATCTCGGCGGATGAGACGGGTTTGGGAACGAACCTGTCGTGCCCTCGGTGTGCAGCACGAATCACGGTCGCCGGCGAGAATAGAACGCATACAGCAGGAAAGAACGGGCTCACGTTTGAGCTCCGCAGCAAACGGACCATCACGACCTCCATCAAGAGCCGGCATGCGGGCGAACCCCTTTCCGAAAATGGGGGGCCCCCGCCTGTCACACGGATGCCTGAGAAGAAGACATTGAAGACAAGTGTCTCCTTCCCAGGGGAGCCCCGGGAGAATGTGTCGGCGCCCAAAACCTTCAAGATTCATGGTTGTCTGCCGGTTTTCTTGATCTGCATCGGCGCGTTCATCAGCATGTTTGATACAGGCGCTTCGGATTACACCACCCGCCCCGAGGGCCCATTGCTGGTCATCGCCGGCATTGCATGGGCGATCATCGTGCCTCGCATATCCGCTTGGTGGAAGCGTAAATAAGATAAGCATAGGGGGACGTTCTTAACTTATTAACTTAAATCAACTCCAATCTGCCCATTTTTGCTTTCCTGTCCCTCGGTCGACCGACCAGGTCACGCGTACCGTTTCCGTTTCATCCACGTATGTCTATACCTGATTAGCTCGGCAGAAAAAATATTTGCCTGCAGCCATCAGGTAAAATTAATAAGTTCAGAGCAGCACCAAATTCACCAGAAAAATGAGACAAGAAACGCTTATTTCATTTTTATGCCAATAAAATGAAATATAAAAAACTATTTCTCGGAATCGGGCCGGAAAAGTTGCAGATAACGCTCGAACACGAAAATGCGATTCCGCCTATAGCCAGTGACCTCTTTCAAAAGCTCCAGCTCGCAAAGCCCGGCAATGAGTTGGTTGGCCGGATTGTATTTCAAATCGAGGGTCGCCATCGCTCCTTGGATCGTCACTGCCGGGGCGCCATACAGTTGGAGAATTAAACGGCGGGCATTTTCCGCCCGGCGGCCCAGCGTCACCACAAGTTTTTCGATTTCCTCACGCAACGCCATGATCCGTTGGAAGGTTATTTTGCCGTTTTCCGCGGTTTCAATCACGGCTTGGAGGAAGAAGCGGCACCAGTGCCCCAAATCGTTGGCCTCTCGCACCCTGGACAGGGCATCGAAATATGCGGTTCGATGCTTTTCCAGATGAGCCGATAGGTATAGGGAAGGCTTGTACAAAAGACCGTGGCTGACCAAGTACAGAGTGATAAGCAGACGACCGATCCGCCCGTTGCCGTCCAGGAACGGATGGATGGTTTCAAACTGATAATGGCTCAGGGCAACGCGCACCAGGTGCGGCACCTGGATCTTATCATTGTGCCAAAAGGCTTCCAGGTCGGAAAGAAGCGCGGGCAGGTCCTCATGGTGAGGCGGTATAAAGACAGCATCGGCAATGGAGGCCCCGCCTATCCAGTTCTGACTTCGCCGAAATTCTCCGGGCGTCTTGTGCGTGCCGCGTACCCCCTGCATGAGGGTCGCGTGCGTATTACGCAGCAGCCTCAACGAAAGCGGCAAACGCTGCAGCTCTTCGATGGCCGTATTCATGGCTTGAACGTAGTTTTGAACTTCCTGCCAATCATTGCGGCGCTCGGGATTGATTTCGAGCTCATCAAGAATGGCTTCATCAATATGGGTTTTGGTTCCCTCGATGCGGCTTGATGTGTTGGCTTCCTTGACAACATGCATGCGAATAAAAAGGTCAACATCCGGCACGATGAGTGTGAACGCATTGAGCTCACCCAACGCACGGGTGGCCTGCTCAAGCATTACGTTGATGCGTGGGTCCTCCCAGTTCCACTCGTGGTTGATCGTAGAGGGCAAGAAGCTTCGGTATTGATATTGCTGCTTGTGGTTACCTGCGTTGAAAGCTTCAAATTTCATGATCAAACTTATCCTGACCCGAATCCTTACACACCGTTTCCGTTTGTTCCACGTATGTCTATACCAGATCGGCTCGGCAGAAAAAATACCTGCCTGAAGCCATCAGGTAAAGTTGATAAGTCAAGAGCGTCTCCAAATTTCAATTAATCCAGCGGGTACATCTCCGAGACAAAGGGCATCAGCCCGGCATTTTCCAGTGCGGGCAGCGGTGCCCGAAAGGTCACCTGCACCACACCGGGAAGTCTTCCGATTTCGATGGCACCGGTTACCGTGGCCCGATTCCGGACTTCGGCAACACCCATGTCCAGCAATGCCGCGGCCCGGGCCAGGCCGTTTTCCGTGGCCGCGTTGATGGTCGCCCCGCTTCCGACGACCGAGATGGGCGCGGTCTCCTCGATTCCGCTCATCCCCCACGCCTTGGCCAGGACCAGGGCTTCCCGTTTCTGATCCCGGGTCAATGGACGGGCCAGAAAAGGAAGGTCTTCCACCAGTGGAAAGAGAACCGGGCCATCCAGACGGCGCCCCTTGACGACATCTACCTGGATGGTGATGGTTCCGGCCACGTCCATGGTGTGGCCGGCGATTTCGCCGTCGCCCTGCAAGGCATGCATGTCTCCCATATAGATGCCGGCCCCGGGAACCTTGACCGGGACCAGCAGGATGGTCCCGGGGCGAACCGCATCGATGTCCATGTGGCCGTCGGTGCGAAGCTCGAGCTGTTTTTCGGTCAGGGCGTATTCGTGGGGGGCACCCACCAGAAAGGTGCCAAAGTCCCCGGCGTTGTGGGAATCCGGCATCCGGACAGCCGGTGTCGAGCCCAGTTGGCCCATGAAAGGGCGCATCCGGGACACCGCACCGACCAGATCCGCCGGGGCAAACAGCAGCACCGAGGCCTGCCGCGAGGCATCCGGGCATCCGGCATAGCCGGCGGCGCCTTCACCGATGCGCTGGGCGGCGGCCCGGTCCACCGTCAGGGCCGTGCGACCGGCCCGGTCAAAGACCACCGTATACCCATGGGCGAACCGAAATGGGGTCACGGGCTATACGCAGGTGACGCACCGAACGGCTTCCGGCCCTGTCCCCTCGATGCGGGTTTCAGGATAAAGCATATCGCAGTGGGGGCACTTGGCCGCCACATAGGGATCTCCGTTGAAATACCCGCTGACGATTTCATCGTGGCCGGACGCGGTAGCCAGAGATGTTACCGTGACATCGCGGATACGGATGGCCACCGCATCGCCGGGCTGCGCGTTTTCAACGGCCACCGGTTGGGTCACCTCGTGGCCCCCCTTGATCGAGGGGGTGATCATCGGCCCCCAGCACCCCGGAGCCGTGTTGGCCACGATGGTTCCGCCGTCCCGGACCGGGCCCAGCATGGGTTTTCCCGGATCCAGAATCCCATCGGTAAAAGTCGATACGAAAACGGTATTTTTCGCCTCGCTTGCAGTATCGGACATGATGACACCTCCATGTGCCCCCTCGGGCCGAATGGACCCTGGCGGCGATACGAATTTAAGGGAAAAACCACGGGAGAAAAAACCAGAGACTGGGGAGATGATATTTTTTATTATGGCAGAAAGCTTCTTGAGCGTCAAATTTATGATCGGGATCAATGGGGACGTTCTTAACTTATTAACTTAAATTGCAGCCTACCCGTTTCCGCTGTCCTGCCCCCCGGG
>JBJKSK010000449.1:0-3271 GCA_046704125.1 Desulfobacterales bacterium
TCCGCTAGGGATTTCCAGCGCAGCACATTGTTAAATGCGCGTCTTTCCGCGATAAGCTGCGATCCGTCGAAATGGTTCCTGATCACGTCATCCACCCGTTTAAAATTTTCGGGGGGTTTGTTGGCTGCACCCAATGCCGTCTTTATCGTTTCTACCGGGGCCTGAGCGGAATCCTGCGAGAGGTCAATTTTTACCGCATCGATTTTGGGTTTTTCCGTATCCTTGAAAGAGGTGTCTCCGGCGTCGGTTGCAGGAGGCTCAATTAGAGCGGCATCAGAATAATTCGTTTCCTGGTCCCCAAAAAACGAGTATGCATTTTCAGGAAAATTGGAGGATAAAACGCTAAATTTCGGTGAAGGCGGAGAGGAGGGCGGCCCGACCATGGCTGTAAGTGAACATAAAATGCCCATGGCTGCCAGCAGCCAAAAAAAACGTTTTACCATCAATTTCAGCCCAACGCGCCTCCTGTCGATGCTATTTTGAGAATTGTCTTCGTTCATGGCTTCTAAGTTTGGGCAAAACGGTTTGTTTCATCTCCAGGTATCCAGATGAACATCAATTGGCTTCTCCTATGGGTCAGACAAGTCCTGTTTGAATCGTGGTCAGCGGGATAGCCAGCCCGCCGGAAACCATAAAGAGTGTCATTCTATAGATGACAGCTTCGAAAACAATGTGCATTTCAAAGAGGGATGTCAAGTTGGCTTGCATCCGGAAAGCTTTTGATGGTATATGCCGCCACGATGGCGGCAGTCAAAATATTTTCTATATCACATTTTTTAAATTTTTCAAACCGCTGATTTATCCAGCTGGCCAGACGCCGTGTTTTCTGCCTGAAATCAGATCTTTTCCGCGCAAGTTATAACGTTTGAATATCTGCTTGAACGGCCCAGGAGGAATCGATGCACATTGCGCAGTTTCGATACGCCACGGACAACCTCGGCTATCTGCTTTACGGAACCCGTTCGGCGCTTGCCATAGACGGAGGCGCTCCTAAAGCCATTCAGACCTTTGCCCAAAACCAGGGGCTTCGTCTGAAATGGGTGACCAACACCCACAGTCATGCCGACCACACTTCGGGAAATCAGGAGTTGATTAAAGCCACTGATGCCACTTACATCGAGCCGATGGAACTGACCCGGCGCCAGCAGTTGGAGATTGACGGGGAGCCGGTGCGCATCCTATACACCCCTGGGCATACGGCCGATTCCATCACCTTGGCCGCAGACGGCTTGTTGATTACCGGCGATACCTTGTTTAACGGAACTGTCGGAAACTGCTTTTCAGGAGACTTAGAAGGCTTTTACCAATCCATCAAGGCACTGATGGCATTTCCGGAAAACACCTTCATTTATGCCGGACACGACTATGTCAGTTATTCCATGCGGTTTGCCCGGATCATCGAGCCGGACAATCCTGATATTCACGGGTACCTCAAAGGTTACGATCCGGATTTGGTTCGATCTACCCTGGCAGACGAGATGCGGGTCAATCCCTATCTGAGATTTAACCAGCCACAGATGATTGCCATTCTTAAAGATCGAGGCCTTTCCGTGGACACCGAATACAAACGCTGGACATCGATGATGCAACTGGGTTGAGGACACCGCCTACCCCCTCAAAAATGGAGGAAACATGCGACGTCAGGACAAGGAAATGACCGATGCGGCCGATATTGAATCTGTAATCGGAAAGGCCCTGGTTTGCCGGCTGGCCATGACGGATGGGACAAATCCTTATATGGTACCGCTAAGCTTTGGTTATGCGGATAACACGCTTTTTTTCCATTCGGCCATGGAGGGCACCAAGATTTCAATTCTTCGAAGCCACCCTCAGGTCTGCTTCGAGATGGAAACCGATGTGGCCGTAAAGACCGGGGAAAATCCCTGCAACTTTACCATGGCCTTTCGTAGCGTGATGGGCTTCGGCAAGGTACGCTTTATCGAGGATCCGGTCGAAAAAAGACAGGCGATGGACTGCATTGTCAGCCGCTATGGGGCAACGCCGGGGGACTATGACCCCCAGGCGGCGGCCAGGACGCTTGTGTTTTCTGTATCCATCGACTCGATAACCGGCAAGCGCTCAGGTTATTGAACGTGGAACCACAGCAACAGGAAGCCCACAATGAATCCGCCATGATCGATGCCTTGCAAAAGCGCGTTGAACCTTTTTTTGAAAATTCCCGGGGCAGCCATGACTGGGACCACACCCTGAGGGTCTTGCGTCTTTGTGAACACATCGGTGCCCGTGAAGGCGGGGACATGACCGTGCTGCGGATGGCCGCACTGCTGCACGACATCGGCCGGGCCGCCCAGGACGCCTCCCATGGCGCTATCTGCCATGCGCAAAAAGGTGCCTGTATGGCCGAATCCTGGATATCTGAAAGCCCTCTATCAAACCAGCGCAAGCATAATATTTTGCACTGCATCCGCTCGCATCGGTTTCGGGGCGAGCACCGGCCCCAGACCCTGGAGGCCAAGATCCTGTTTGACGCCGACAAGCTGGATTCCATCGGCGCCGTCGGGGTGGCCCGGGCCTACCTTTTTGCCGGAGAAGTGGGAGCACAGCTGCACAGCCCGGAGGTTGTCGCAGACAGCTCAGAGGAGTACTCTCGCCAGGACACGGGTTACCGTGAATTTCGGGTAAAGTTGTGCCGCGTCCGGGACCGGATGCTGACCGACACGGGCCGGGCAATGGCCGCCGCCCGCCATGAATTCATGAGCGCTTTTTTCAGGCAATTTTTGGAAGAATATCAAGGAAAGAGGTGAACCGATGGGCATCAACGTCGTAGACCGGATTGACAAACTGGTAAAGGTGCAACACGTGCTGATAAGCGTGTCGGACAAAGAGGGCCTGGATCGATTTATTCCCGGGCTGCTGGAGATCAATCCGGACGTGCGGATTTTCTCCACTGGAGGCACCTTCGGTAAAATTTATGAGATCCTGGGTGATGCGGCTAGCCGGAGTCTAACCCAGGTGTCAGATTACACCGGGCAGCCGGAGACCCAGGGCGGGCTGGTCAAGACCCTGGATTTTAATTTTAATTAGGGGCTTATTACCGAGAGCTACAACGAGGCTCACGCACAGGATCTGGCCCGGTGCCAGGCGGTGGCGATCGACATGGTGGTGGTGAACCTGTATCCCTTTCAGCAAACCGTCGCCAAGCCCGGTGCCACCCCCGAGGCGGCCCGAGGCAACATTGACATCGGCGGCCCGTGCATGATCCCGGCGGCCGCCAAAAATTTTCTCCGGGTGGCCGCCGTGGTGGATCCCA
>JBJKSK010000450.1:0-4972 GCA_046704125.1 Desulfobacterales bacterium
GAGCATCTTCTTACTGAATATCCCAATTGCTGGTACCGGACTGTGGATGACACTCACGTGCATAGCGCGGGACGGAAGTCCTATCGGACAAAGCGACCTAAACGGCGAAAATGGGCACCCCTCATGCTCAGGCACCGGCCGCGAGGGAAATATCCGGATCGATGTGATTGGACAGGTGCTGGCCGTCATCTTTCTTGCCTCAGTGTTCTCGATGGTCATAGAGAACGGCGACAACGCCCGGAGCGCGTGGCTACGTGACATCTCTTTCATCTTGGCGCCCACAGCCCTGCTCCTGTTTCTCCACAGGGAGTCGCGGACCGCGGAACCGATGCTGCCCGTCAGACTTTTTCGCGCTCCGGCATTGAGCGGTGCAGCGGCATCTGCCGCTGCAATGACGTTTGGCATGTACGGGCTCCTCTTCATTCTGGGTATCTATCTAGAGTCGGTTGCCCGGATGACGAGTTTTATGGCGGGTCTCGTATACCTTCCTTCCTCAATCGCTTTTATCGTGACATCGCCCGCCGCGGGACGCATGGCAGGCAAAACCGGTCAGCGCCCACTTATGATAGCGGGACTTCTCTCCATTGCGGCAGGACTCTACCTCCTTACCGGCGTACAGCCCAAAGCAGGTACGTTGCGCATTCTGGCAGCCATGGCGCTGACCGGAGTGGGAATGGGACTGAACACGGGAGCAACGGTGACTGTTGCCGTAGGAAGCGTAGAACGTTCACGCGCCGGAACGGCATCGGGAATCGTAAATTTGGCACGTATGGTCGGAGCCACCCTGGGCGTAGCCGCAGTAGGCGCAATTGTCGCGCGGTATTCTGGGGCCTTTGTACGCAAAAACGCAGGTCATATGAACGTTGCGCACGGCGCAGCCTTTGCTCAAGGTATGCATGCTGCGTTCTGGGTCGCCGCCGGAGTCCTTGTCGCAGCCGCAATGTTAGTCGGCCTGACCGTAAAAAATTATAGTGCTTCGACATAAGACGAATTTCGCGGCCCCTCCCACACCACCGGGCATACGGGTCCCGTACCGCGGCGGTTGGGTTTGATTAGGCCGGTCTTTAGAACAAGCTGGGCAACCCTAACCTATCAAAATGTCGTGCGTGACAATTGGGGACAGGCTTCTATTTGATAAGTTGAGGGCGTCCATATTTTCCCTTATATTCTGTCAAGAGTGGGTGACCCCTCGTTTTTTTCGTCTACCGGGGTAACCCCAACAACGCCACCAGCAGGGATCATTTGAAGGTAAGTGTCCAAAAAAACAAAGAAAAATGAGTAACGTCAATGTTTCACAATCCTTCTTGTGACATCCATAAATGCTTGTAATGTCGGTGACATCCACCTATCTCGAAGGCTGATCATCAATATCGCCACCTCGATGCGGCCCTCCGACCAAGGAAGAATGACCAGTTTTTGACGCTTTACCTCTTCGGCCACCGCCACCTCGGGAAGAACCGTAACCCCCAGACCGCTGATGACACTGCTTTTCATTGTCTCAACGCTGCTGAATTCGAACTTGTTGTAATTGTTTACTTCTTCGTGTTTCAAAATCTGTTCGAAAATCCTCCTGTAACTGCAATCGGCCCTTGACAGGAGGATCGTTACTCCGGGCAGATCGCGGGTGTGAATGTTCCGCTTCGCGCTCAAGGGGTGCTCGGGGCTTGCAACGAGCACCACCGATTCAAACCCCAGAGTTTCCACTTCGAGGCCGGGAGCGCTGAACGATTCTGCAAGCAGGAATGCCAGATCCGTGACCCCTTTTCGCAGGTCCTTGTCGAGTCCCTCAAGGGCGCAAGTCATGAAATTCAGTCGAACCTTCGGAAAGCTTGAGTGGAAGGTCTTTACAATCTGCGGCAACCAGTGGACTCCGAATGATTCCGGAATCCTGACCGTGAGTGACCCCGCTGGTTCCTTGTTCCCGGTCACCGATGAATGAGTCTCGTCAACCAGGTCCAATATCTTGTTCGCGTATTGAAGCAACAGGGTTCCGGATTCGGTCAATTGAACCCGTTTCCCTAAACGGTCGAACAGATGCACCCCGAGTTCCTCTTCCAACGCGCGGATCTGAGCCGAGATGCTGGAGTGGGCGTAATGGAGCCGGTCCGCCGCTTTGTTGAAGCTCAGTAGGTTGGCCACGGTCAGGAACGATCTGAGTTGTCGAATTTCCATTTTTGTCTCCCTGTTGTCTGCAATTTTTTCGACCATATGCTTCAAAACTAATCGTTTGCATCGATTTTTATCAAATAGTATTCGTATTATACGATCAGAATCAATCCAAAAAGGGAAAGGAACTCAGAATGGATGCGATTGAAAAGGCGATGCACTTGTTCGACAGGGGTCTGAATTGCTCCCAGGCAATCCTGACTGCTTTCGGCGAGACCTATGGGCTGGAATCTGAGAGTGCGCTGAGGCTGGGACGCCCGTGGGGCGGTGGCATGGGGCGCATGGGGCAAATCTGCGGCGCCGTAAGCGGGGCTATCGTTCTGCTTGGGTATGCGGCAAACGGTTCGACTGATGAGGCAGAAGCAAGGAATAAGCTCTGTGCAGCTATCCAGAAGCTGGTTCGCCGGTTTGAGGAGCGCAATGGGACTTCTATTTGCAGGGAGCTTCTCGGCGCGGACTTCAGTTCCGAGGAGGACCAGCGGAAAATCAAAGAGGAAATGTTAGTAACAAAACGCTGCCCAAAATTTGTGAAGGATGCGAGCGTCATCCTGGCAGAGCTTTTGGAAGACTAACATCGCTAATCAGTCTCGCGGCTTTTTGCGCCGGCTGAATTAGCCTTGTTCGCCTGCTTGTTCACGATACTAGCTCTCATAAGATTCCCTGTGGCACCGGGGATTCGGGGATTCGGGTGGATTCGGGGTCGGACCAAGCCAACCAACTGATTTCTATTGAATAGTACTCCAAAAGCAAGCGTTTTCAAGCCCTATATCGCTCTCTTTTGTCCCCAAAGGGGCCATATAGGAAGGAGTTCATACTTTGCCGGATTCTATAATGCGTATTTGGCCTCCAAAAACGTCTATACAACCCTGATTTAAGTGGTCATATTTATAGTATATCAAACACTTTCTATTAGTTATCTTGGTCCGACCCCATTTGTCATTTGTAGAATTTCCTGGTATTCTATCGTGAAAATCTACACTGTCAAAGCCCAGGCCGCGCGGTTTATCCGCACCGCCGTGGCTCTGGTGCTTGTCAATCCCGAGCTAACCAAGCAGGCCCGGCTTCGGGCGGCGCAGAAACGTTGAGTCCGCCTTGCTCCGGGACTTGGCAATTTAACGTCGATCTTTACGTGGCGCACGCCAGCCTAGTAATCCCAACCCCACACCGAGTAAAGCGAAAGTAGAGGGTTCTGGCACTGGGTTAGTGGGGTAAGTGGGGTTAGTGGGGTAAGTGGTGCCTGAAAGCCCAATAACCGAACTAATGGCCACCGGGTTGCCCGCGCTATCGAAACCTTCTACGCCTACGATTGACGCGGTATTGCTAAAATCGACCGTCTCCGAACCCACAATCAATGGATATGGATAGTCTGTCAACTGTTCGCCTACAGCCTGCAATGTCAGGTCAATGTAGGTCTGGTTGTTAGAATCAAGAGAGAAAGGATTCGTGGTGACGGTGGTGTTGATGGTGCCTTGAGTGCTTCCGGTGTACAAACCCCAAATGGATCCGACGGAACTGGTGGGTGAATTTGTATCATTCTGCCAAACATTTATTTGGCCTAACCCATAGGGATTTGTGCTGCTTGTGCTTTGTGACATCGAGCCGTCTACTTGCATGACAAGCTTAATGTAGGAAATAGAGGGGGCTCCTGTCACCGTAAGCAGGTCCTTTAACTCTGCATCAGCTTGGCCCCCCACACCACTCAAGTAAGTCCCGTTATACACCGGATTGTAGGAGCCTGTGGGATCATAGAGCGTTGAGTCAAACGCGGCGTGCAATCCCGTATAAGAGGACTGGGCATAAGCCGAACCGGTAAAACTCACGTTTCCTAACATGTAGTTGATCGTGGTGGATATGGGTGTAGTGTCGTAGGCCGCTTTTTGGTTCGACGGATCCAAGTAAACTTCCGAAAAGCTCTGGTCGGTGCCTGTTACAGCGATTTGAGATAGTAGTGTGGCGTGTGCCGTGGACATGGCCAGAGTGCCCAGCAGACCGAAAGCTAAAAGTAATATGGACAACTGGTTAGCTTTCATCAGAATCTCCTCAAATAGTGAAACAAGAAGTCTTTTCATAGTGTACTCCTTACAGCATCAAAATTGTCCTCAATTAAAAAGAAAAATAAACCGTTTAAGATGCTCATTCTATTTTTCACTCCTTTCGTTTTTAAGTTGCGTTCATCCCGAATTGATCGCTCCAATTGGCAAGAATCCCATTGGTATATGTTCCTCTCTGATTTTCCACAGCCACCTCCTTATCAGAGAGTTGAATTGGCAAGAAAAATGAAGACTGTCGCTGGCGGTTCATATGGCTATCGTTGTTGGCGTACCCGGATCCAAGCAACGCCTGGTTAAATTTCCGGATAATAAGCAGGATATTTATCGGGGGCAAAAGATTCCAGATAACGCTTTTTCACAAAAGTACGATTCTTGTGAAGCCTGCTTCACCAAATAATGGAACTATCTAAAATTAAAATGAAATGCGTTTAGAAAAAAGGGCGAGGCTTTCGATCATCTTTTCGCCTCGGGGGGTCAAACGGTAGGTTTTATCGTGATCCTGCGAGAGGAGATAGAGGGACTTCAGGCTTTTCAGATGAAAATTCATCTTGGTGTGATCTCTGATATCAAGCTGCCGACACAGATCCATAAACCGAATTTCCCTCTTTTTTACTAGGATGGCCAGAATCCGCCTCCGAATCGGGTTTGCCATGCAGGCAAGCGTTTCGTCGATGTCGGGTCCCGCCTCCTGTTGTTCCAACCGGCGCACTTCCAGATTGCGTTTGACAGCGACGATGAGTTCGTCTCTTTTAAAC
>JBJKSK010000451.1:0-4368 GCA_046704125.1 Desulfobacterales bacterium
TCACCGGTGTGGACAGCTCCGAAGGGATGCTCGATGGGCTGCGGCAAAAAATTTCCAGCCAGGCAATTACCAACGTGGCCGTCCGGCACTGCGACCTGGACGCGGGCGATACGCTTTCGGGAAGCTATCAACTAGTTGTCAGCAGCATGACCCTGCACCATGTCCAGGATACACAAGGCCTGATTCATAAATTCAAGGCCGTGACCGCCCCTGGCGGGTATCTATGCATCGCCGATCTGGATCCCGACGGCGGTCGGTTTCATGCCAACAATACCGGCGTGTTTCACTTTGGTTTCGACCGCCAGATCCTTTGCCAGCAATTTGCCGCCGCCGGCTATACGGATGTCCGGGACGTGACGGCCGCAGAAATGGTTAAGCCGGCCTCAGACGGGGGTACCATGAAGTTTTCCGTATTTCTCATTATCGGGACAAAACCCCGATAGCCCCGGCCTCAGAAAAATATGAAATTATATAATTAATTCATATAATTGTCTCCTTGTATACGCCTGTTCGCAAAGCTGTTGGACCTTTAATGGTCTATCGGAACGACGTTGGATTTGGGTTTTTTTCGTTTTATGATTTAACCAAAGGAGGAGGCCGTGCGCTGGAAACAATTCTTTACACCGGTAAAATCCATTTCTGCATCAGAAGCCAGGGAATTTATGGCTGAAAGATCCCAGGATGAATTTAACTTGATTGATGTCCGCCAGCCCAAGGAATATAAAGACAGCCATATTCCGGGCTCCAAATTGATCCCCATTTCCGAACTGGACAATCGATTACACGAGATCGACCCGTCAAAGCCGACCCTGGTATACTGAGCCCTCGGTGGGAGAAGCCGTGTTGCTGCTCAAATGCTTTCAGGCAAAGGGTTTGACAATGTCATTAACGTTGCGGGGGGCGTAAAGGCTTGGGACGGACATGTCGCCGTCGGGCCTGAAGAAATGGGCCTTGAATTGCTTACCGGCAGGGAATCAATCGAAGAGTCGCTTGTCGGCGCATACTCGCTCGAGGCCGGGCTGCGGGAATTCTACCTTTCCATGATCGAAAAAGTCCGACAGGATGACATCAAACTTCTATTTCAAAAACTTGCCGGGATCGAAGCCGTGCATCAGGATCGAATATTCAATGAGTATGTTCAGGTTTCCGGAAAACCGGTGAGCCGGGAAGCGTTTGAAGATAACCTGGTGAGCAATGCCGTTGAAGGGGGCTTGACCACGGATGAATATGTCCGGATGTTTAAACCCGATTGGGAATCGGCCGTTGATATCATCTCTCTGGCCATGTCCATTGAAGCCCAGGCTCTTGATCTATACACCCGGGCATCGGAAAGAAGCAAGGACCCAAGAAGTAAAACGGCGTTGAAAAAAATTGCGGAAGAAGAGCGGGTGCATCTGGAGCAGCTTGGCAAACTCATGCATGATTAAGGATGTAAAAAGTGGGTAAGCATCTGGTTCTCATCGGCGGTGGGCACGCTCACATGGTTACCCTCGAAAACCTGCACACCTTTGTTGAAAGGGGGCACCGCGTCACCGTTATCGGTCCATCCGACCATCATTATTATTCGGGAATGGGTCCGGGGATGCTTGGTAAAACTTACACACCGGCGGAAATACGGTTTGCCACCAGACACGTCGTGGAAAAACAGAGGGGTACTTTTATCCGGGATAAAGCGGTTCAAATCCTGACCGAGGAAAAGAAAGTGATGCTGGCCTCCGGAAGGACCCTTGGCTATGATGTCATTTCTTTTAATGCAGGCAGTTACGTGCCCAGGCTGAATCTGCATGACGACGTTCAGGATGTGTACCCGGTCAAGCCCATTGAACGGCTGCTGCAGGCTCGGGCCCGCATCTTGGAGCTGGTGGCGCAGAAAAAAATCACCATCGGTATTCTGGGCGGCGGCCCTTCTTCTGCTGAAGTTGCCGGAAATGTTTGGCAGTTGGTACGGGATGCGGGTGGGAATATGCCGCGGATAAAGATTTTTGCCGGTAAACGATTTATGTCGCGCTTTCCCGGCAATGTTCGATCCAAGGTGCAGCACTCTCTATTGCGCAGGGGTATTGAAATCAACACCGGTGGATATATTCAATCCGTTCAATCAGGGGCGGTGACATTTGACTCCGGTGAAACACAGCTGCTGGATTTTATTTTTTTGGCCATAGGGGTTGAGCCAAACCCCATATTTAGAAACTCGGGGCTTGCCACGGGTCCGGATGGTGGGCTGCTTGTCAATGAATTCCTTCAAAGCGCTGATCATCCGGAAATGTTTGGCGGCGGTGATTGTATCTATTTTGAAAAACAGCCACTGGACAAGGTGGGCGTTTATGCCGTTCGGCAGAATCCGGTGCTGTATCACAATCTGATGGCCGCCCTGGAAGATGCCCCGTTGCAACCCTTTAATCCAGGAGGCGACTACCTGCTGATTTTTAATCTGGGTGGTGGTAGCGGTGTTTTACGAAAACGCTGGATGCTGCTGGGGGGCAAACCCGCCTTTATCATCAA
Organism: Desulfobacterales bacterium; assembly: GCA_046704125.1. GTDB lineage: Bacteria > Desulfobacterota > Desulfobacteria > Desulfobacterales > JBJKSK01 > JBJKSK01. The sequence goes on from JBJKSK010000451.1 coordinate 2,503, forward strand.
AGATTATATTGACCGAAAATTCATGAAAAAATTCCAGGCTATTGAAGGGCTGGGGTCAAATCTTGAATAGTGAATAAGAAGATATCAAAGTGGCTGGAAGACATTTGAACCTAGGCGGGGAAGCTGGAATTCGACAGCTGTTTTTCTTTGCTCTATTTCAGCCAGGTAGCTGATTCATCTTTCATAGACGACCTGCTCCTTGATCTTTTCTCTTCCCCTTGAGGTGAGTGTCACTATATGCCCGCTCCGTGATACCGTGCCATTGAAATGGAATGCACCCCAGGCGGACTTGGTGAGAGCCTTTGCATCTTTTCCTGCCACTGGCAGAGAACATGCATATTTTTAGGCACGGCACCTTTTTTGCCACTCTTCGAGATCCCAAAACCCGGTAATGGCCACCTCCTGAATCCCGAAAGTTGAGCTGTAAACATAAGGTGCGATATCAATATGCGTATTTTTGTTACAGGAGCAACAGGATATATAGGCGTTCCCGTTGTCAAAGAACTGATCTCTGCCGGGCATAAGGTCCTTGGTATGGCACGTTCGGATACGGGAGCAGAATCTTTGGCTATGATTGGTGCAGACATTCATCGCGGTTCGCTTGAAGACCTTGATAGCTTGCGAAAAGGGGCTGCCACCTCAGACGCCGTCATTCACCTGGCCTTCAATCACGACTTCTCGAAATTTGCGGAGAATTGCGCTCAGGACAAGCGCGCCATTGAGACGCTCGGCAGCGTGTTCAAAGATTCGACGCGTCCGCTGCTGGTCGCGTCGGGGCTTGGCTATGCGCCGGGGCGGCTCGGGACCGAAGCCGATCCGCCCATGCCGACGAACGAAACCTATCCGCGTGCGTCGGAAGCAACGGCGATGGCCTTGGCGGTGCGAGGGGTGCACGCCTCGACCGTCCGGCTTCCCCCCTCGGTGCATGGCCACGGCGATCATGGTTTCGTGCCGATCCTGATCGGCATCGCGCGGGAAAAGAATGTTTCCGCCTATATCAGCGACGGTTCCAATCGCTGGCCCGCCGTGCATCGTCTCGACGCGGCGCGCCTTTTCCGGCTTGCGATCGAGCACGGTGCCCAAGACGGCCCCTTCAATGCCGTCGCCGAGGAGGGCTTGCCATTCAAGGAGATCGCGGAGGTGATCGGCCGGCGGTTGCATGTGCCGGTGGTGAGCAAGACGCCTGAAGAAGCGGCGGAGCATTTCGGATGGTTCACTGCCTTCGCGAGATTCGATGTCCCGACCTCAAGCGAGCGGACCCGGTCCCTGCTCGGCTGGAAACCGGAGCAACCGGATCTTCTCTCCGATATCGATCACCCGGCCTACTTTGCGCACTAATGCATGCGACAGCGGCAGCTGCAATCGCTTCAGAGGGAAATCCACTTTCTGATCATCGATGCTGGCCATATCGCCCGTGACGATCGCGGCGGCAACGGCCCGCCGATCCTCGCGAATCCGGGAAGGGGAGATCTGCGGCCGCAACGATGGCGGCGGCTTTTGAACCGGGTAAGAGCGGCACATACGGGATTTCCCTTTCTCTGCGCTTTGCCATTGAAATAATAGAGTGTTATTTCAGCCCTCTTATTACCACATCCAGGGTCTGTTTGAGAAAAGGTTCTCTGTCTTCGTCGATATATGGAGCAACGATTTTCGGATGGTGAAAGGCTATTATCGCCTCATCTAAGATCTTTGCGGTTTGGGTTGGGTCAGCTTTCCCCAATTTCCCCGGCTTCCATGGCCTCGGACACTATTTGGACGATCTGCCGCTGGGTGGTCTGCAGGTGTCGCTGTATGACAGGTTTTTGATTTTCCACGGCCATGTCAAAAGATTTATACAGTTCGGGATCATGACGCCCTTTTTCCGCT
>JBJKSK010000452.1:0-7900 GCA_046704125.1 Desulfobacterales bacterium
GATGGAAACCAGATCCTTTCCAGCAACCATGCGCTGTCCCTGCAAAGTGTTCCCGAATCCGTGCTGATTGTCGGCGGCGGGGTCATCGGCTGCGAGTTTGCCTGCATGCTGTCGGGGCTTGGCGCGCAGGTCACCGTGGTGGAAGCCCTGGATCGGCTGCTTCCCCTGCCGTCGGTGGATGCGGACTGCTCCAAGATTTTTCAGCGGGAGATGAAAAAAAAGAAAATCAATTTTCTTCTGGGAAAAACCGTCACGGGAGTCGAATCCATTGGCGGGAGGCTGCAGGCGGCCATCGGCGCTTCTCCATTTTTGGAAAGCCCGCCGGGAAACCCGGCTTCCCCGCAAAAAGTGATTGCGGACAAGATGCTGGTCTGCATCGGCCGGAAAGCCAATTCCGATGATATCGGCCTGGAAACCATCGGTTTAAAGACCGATGAACGGGGCTGGATTCAAACCGACAGCGCCATGCGCACCCAGGTCAAGCATGTTTACGCCATCGGCGACATTCTGGGGCCTTCCAAGATCATGCTGGCCCATGTAGCCTCCACGGAAGGGGAGGTGGCCGCCGAAAATGCCATGGGCCATGCGAAAACGATGACCTACGATGTGGTGCCAAGCGGCATCTTCACCAGCCCGGAGGTGGCCGGTGTGGGGCTGACCGAAGCCCAGGCCAAAGATCAGGGCATCGATTGCCGGGCAGACAGTGTCTTGTTCCGAAACCTCGGGAAGGCTCAGGTCATCGGCGAGATCAGCGGGCAGGCCAAAATCATTTCCGAGACCGCCACCGGCCGGGTGCTGGGGGTGCACATCATCGGAGCGCATGCCACCGATCTGATCGCCGAAGGGACCCTGGCCATTAAACTCGGTGCCAAGGTCAAGGATCTGGCCGAGACGATCCATGCCCATCCCACGCTGTCTGAAATTTTTCTGGAGACATCGTTAAAAGCCATCGATTACCCGCTGCACGGGTAAAGGGCCGGCTCCAAAGCATCCTGAATTATAAGCCACGCCAAAATCTCTGGATTTCTCTCAAAGCAACAAAGCCCGGCAGAGAAAACATCGGTTTCGTTTTTTCACTGAAATCGGTGCGGGCCCATTTCACCCTGTTGGAATCGGCGTAACCTGCCCTGTTGGCTGCTTTCAAGCATATCGTTTCCCCTGCCTGGAATATGTTTCCACACGAGTGGAATATCTCTTGAATGACTTGCCATCAAAATGGTAGGTAGATTCATTTGCAATTACGGCACTGTCCGCCGTCAAGGATAGTACTGGTTCAGGCAGGCCGCGAGGCTGCGGATTTCAGCCTGCAGCCGGTGGCCTATCAACCCCCTAAGCATAAAGGACGGATGTCATCATGCTCATCGCGCGGGTAACGGGACTCGTCGTGGCCACCATGAAGCACGATTCGCTGGTCGGCTGCAAGCTGCTCATTCTGAGGGAGACCGACGTGACCGTAAAATTGGTCGGAAAACCCATGGTGGCCGTCGACGCGGTGGACGCCGGAGAAGGCGACCTGGTGCTGGTCACCCAGGGCTCGGGCGCCCGCCAGACCGATATTACCGGTGACCGGCCCGTGGACAACATCATCATGGCCATTGTCGACACCTTGCAGTCCAACGGCGAAGTGACTTTTCGCAAGGGCCGGTAGCCGGCCAAAGGCCTGGTATGAGCAGCGACAACCGCCATATGCTCAGCGTCGGGATCGACGTGGGCACCACGACCACTCAGATTGTCTTTTCCAGATTGACCCTTTCAGCTCCCGGCGGGTCCACGGCTCCGGTCAGATCGCCGGTTCAATTGTCGGGTGCCGCCGGCATTATCGGCAAACAAGCGATCTACCGAAGCGGCATGCATTTTACCCCCCTTTCAGGGCCGGATGCCATCGATGCCTTCGCCCTGGAAAAAATCCTGCGCGCGGAATATCAACTGGCCGGCATCGACCCGCAGCAGGTCGAAACCGGCGCGGTGATCATTACCGGCGAAACCGCCAAGAAGCAAAACGCCGATGAGATCTTGGAAGCGATTTCCGCGCTGGCCGGCGACTTTGTGGTCACCGTGGCCGGGCCGCACCTGGAATCGATGATTTCCGGAAAAGGCTCCGGGGCCGAAGCCTTTTCCCGTCAGCATTTCACGACGGTGACCAACGTGGATATCGGCGGCGGATCGGCCAACAGCGCCGTTTTCCGCCAGGGCAAGATGATGGCCTCCGCGGCCATGAATTACGGCGGTCGTATTTTGGAAATCGATTCGTCCAGCGGACAGATCCGGCATCTCGCCAAACCGGCGCAGATCCTGATCGATTATTTGAACCTGCCGTTTTCCATCGGATTCAAACCCAGTTTGGCGCAGTTGCGCGAGTTCACCGATGCCATGGCCGGTCTGACCGTCGAATTGATCGAAGGCCGTTGCAGCCAACTAGCCAGACAACTGATGCTCACAGACCCGTCACCGGCATCGGGAAAAAACACCACCGTGTTTTTCTCCGGCGGCATCGGGCACTATTTCTATGAGCCGTTGGACATCCGTTCGCTAACCGATGTGACCGTCCATGGCGATATCGGGCCGCTTCTGGCCGAATCGATCCGCCTGCATCCGGAAATAAGCGCATACGATATTCGCAGGCCCCCTGAGACCCTGCGGGCCACCGTGATGGGCGCTGGCTGCCAGACCGTGACGTTGAGCGGCAGCACCATCTGGGCGGAAGAAGAAATTTTGCCCATCCGAAACGTGCCGGTTATCTACCCGCAGTGGCCCCAGGTTCCCCCGTCGCGTGAGCAGGTATCGGCGGCCGTCAGCCAGGCGGCCACCCGATGGGACGCGCAGCCAACCGGCACCCAGTTTGCCATCGCCCTGGACCTGTCCTGGAATCCCGATTTTTCGGGCATGGTTCAACTGGCCGGCGGCCTTGGGGATTATGTGGCGGCGCATTTTACAGCCGGCCAGGCCTTGATCATTATCATCGAGTATGACTATGCTCGCATTTTAGGCCAGAGCCTAAAAGACATCATCCCGGATCGCCCGCTGCTGGTCATAGACCAGGTGGGGCTCAAGGAAGGGGATTATATCGATATCGGACGCCCGGTGCTCGATGGCCGGGTCGTGCCGCTGAGTGTCAAGACGCTTGTTTTTTATCACTGATTCCTTGATTTGAGGAATTTTGTCGAGTCAAGCGCTTTGTCTCGGCAAAGGGAAACCGCCCATGCTGCTGCGCACCAAACTCTTTGGCAAAACCATCGAATTCGGAAGCATTCGCGAACTGATGGGAAAGGCCAATGAAGTCAAATCCGGGGATGAACTGGCCGGTTTGGCGGCCACATCGATCACCGAACGGGTGGCGGCCAAATACGTTCTGGCCGAAGTCACGCTCGAAACCCTGCGGGCCAACCCGGCTGTGGCCTATGACCGGGACGAGGTCACCCGGGTCATCGACGATGCGGTCAACGAAACGATTTTCAATGAAATCAAGGGCTGGACCGTGGGCGAATTCAGGCAGTGGCTGCTTTCCGACGCCACCACCGCAGAAATGATCCGCAGGGTCAGCCTTGCTTTGACCGGGGAGATGGTGGCGGCCGTCACCTAGCTCATGACCAATCTGGACCTGATCTACGCGGCCAAAAAAATCCGGGTTTCCTCCCACTGCGTCAATACCGCCGGGCTGCCCGGGACGCTGGCCAGCCGCTGTCAGCCCAATCACCCCGTGGACGACCCCGAAGGCATTCGGGCCGAAATCTACGAGGGCCTCTCCTATGGCTCCGGGGACGCCGTGATCGGCATCAACCCGGTCGATGACAGCCTGGGCAGCGTGATGCGGCTGCTGGACATGACCCACGAGATCATCGACACCTGGAAAATCCCCACCCAGAACTGCGTTTTGTCTCATGTCACCACCCAGATGCAGGCCATGAAAAAGGGGGCGCCGGTCGGCCTGGTCTTTCAGAGTCTGTCCGGCTCCCAGGCGGGAAACGAAAGTTTTGGCATCGAGGTGGGCATGATCGATGAAGCCTATGCACTGGCTCAAAAATACTGCTGGCCCACGGGCCCCAACTACATGTATTTTGAGACCGGTCAGGGGTCTGCGCTTTCCGCAGGCGCCCACAACGGCTGGGACCAGTTGACGCTGGAAGCCCGGATTTACGCTCTGGCCAAGCGGTGGAAACCCTATCAGGTCAACACCGTCGTGGGTTTTATCGGACCGGAATACCTCTATGACGCCATCCAGATCACCCGGGCCGGCCTGGAGGATCATTTCATGGGCAAGCTGACGGGCATTCCCATGGGCTGCGATGCCTGCTATACCAACCATGCCCGGGCCACCCAAAACGACATCGAAAACCTGGCGGTGCTGCTTTCTGCCGCCGGGTGCAACTATTTCATGGGGGTGCCCATGGGAGATGACGCCATGCTGGCCTACCAGTGCACCAGCTTCCATGACGCCCCTTCGCTGCGCCAGACCCTGGGGCTGCGTCCGCTGCCCGAATTTGAAGCGTGGATGGAGAGCCTGGGACTGATGAAAAACGGGGCGCTTACCCCAAAAGCCGGGGACCCGTCGTTTTTTCTGAGCCGATAGCCGGCTGGAAAAAGCCACCGGAAGCCAGAGAGCCCGTCAGGGATTAAAACCATGCCAGAACCCGACATTCAGGCCATCGTTCAAGCCGTGCTGGCCCAGATGCAACTGCCTGAGACCCATGCCGCCGATGCGGCCGGATCCCTTGATTCGGGGCTTCCGTCTATTGACCTGGCGGATCCCAGCCTCCCGGAGGCCCGTAAAAAAACCGGGATTGAAACACCCATTGACGCCGGCGGCCTCGCCGCGCTGATGTCCGCCACCCCCGCCCGTATCGGGGTGGGGCGCTGCGGGCCGCGCCCGCCGACGGCGGCGGTTTTGCTTTTTCAGGCGGACCACGGAGTGACTCAAGATGCCCTGATGCACGAAGTCGACCCCGGCCTGCTGGAAGCCCTGGGGCTTTTTTCCGTCGAGAGCCAGGCCGTGGATCGGCAGCAGTATTTAAAGCGGCCGGATCTGGGGCGTAAACTGACCGAAGCGTCCCAGGCGGTGCTGCGGGATCGCTGCGTCAAAGGCCCCGATGTGCAGATTTTTGTCGGAGACGGTCTCAGTGGCGCGGCCATCGAGCACAACTTGAAGCACATCCTGCCTGTTTTTGACCAGGGCCTGAAAAGTGCCGGGCTGACGATGGGGACCCTTTTTTTCGTCAAAAATGCCCGGGTCGGATTGCTAAACGAGGTCAACCGTATCGTGGATGCCAAGGTTTGCGCGATTCTCATCGGGGAGCGGCCCGGGCTGGCGCGTGCGGAAAGCATGAGCATCTACCTGGGATACCGCCCCCGGCCGGAATCCACCGACGCCAACCGGGAAGCGATCTGCAACATCTACCAGGGAGGGCTCAACCCGCTTGAAGCCGGCGCCCATGCCGTGGCGCGCATCCAGAAAATGATCAAAGACAAGACAAGCGGCATCGATCCGAACCGGGTGTAATCTCGGCGGCACCCGACTGCCCGAAAAGAGGCTTCCTGCCAAAACGCCAAGTGAGACTAAGGTAAAGCGCCCATGGCCATACTGGATCCCATAAAACCGCAGATATTGTCGGTGAGAATCATCCCCCATGTCGCCCCGGGCTTGGCCAGCCGATTGAATCTGAGCCCCAGCCACCACAGCCTTGGCTTGATCACCTGCAGCATCGATGACGCCCTGTATGCCTCCATTGACGCCGGCACCAAAATGGCGGACGTGCAGGTGGTCTATGCCAAGTCGTTTTACGCCGGTGCCGCCCATGCCTCCGGGCCGCTGTCCGGCGAGATCATCGCCATTTTTGCCGGCCCCGATCCCTCGGAAGTCCGGGCGGCACTGGAAGCCACCCGGACCTATGCCGAACATGAGGCCTGGTTTTACGCCGCCAACGATTCAGGCTCCAATGCGTTTTTTGCCCATACGATTTCAAGCACCGGCTCCTACTTGTCCCAATTGGCCGGCATCCCCAGAGGCGAGCCTCTGGCGTATCTGATTGCCTGTCCGCTGGAGGCCACATTCGGGCTGGATGCGGCGCTCAAAGCCGCCGAGGTCCAGATGAAGGTCTGGTTTGAACCGCCGTCTGAGACCAACTTTTCCGGCGGATTGCTCTCCGGCAGTCAAAGCGCCTGTAAAGCGGCCAGTGAGGCCTTTGCCGCGGCGGTGCTCGACGTAGCCAAAAACCCGATCGAATGCTAAACAAGGAGACGGCATGACCCAGGGTTTCGATAAGGACCTGATTTCGATCCAGGAGGCTCGCCGGTTGACAGAAAGCAGCGCGGCGGCTCAGGAGAAATTCATTGAGTTCAGTCAAGGCCAGGTCGATTCCATCTGCAAGGCCATGGCCGATGCCGCTTTTGCAGATGCCGAGCGGCTGGGGCGTATGGCCTGCGAGGAAACCGGCTACGGGGTGGCCCAGCACAAGACGCTGAAAAACCAGCTGGCCAGCCGGGGCGTCTGGAAGTCCATCCAGGCGGTTCAAACCGTTGGCGTGCTGCGGCAAGACCAGGAAAGAGGTGTCGTGGAAATCGGGTGGCCCATGGGCGTGGTGGCGGCACTGAGCCCCAGCACCAATCCCACCTCGACGGTTATCCACAATACCCTGATTGCCGTCAAAGCCAGAAACGGCATTGTGCATGCCCCGCATCCGTTTTCCCGGCGCTGCGCCGCGGAGGCCGCGCGGGTGATGGAGCAAGCCGGGCAAAAGGCGGGCATGCCCTCGGGTCTGGTGGGCTGCATGACAGCGGTTTCCCTGCCGGGCACTCAGGAGTTGATGCGGCACGAAAAAACCGCGGTTATCCTGGCCACGGGCGGTTCCGACATGGTACGGGCCGCTCACAGCATGGGCAAGCCGGCTTATGGGGTGGGACCCGGCAACGTTCCCTGCTATGTGGATCGAAGCGCTGATGTCAAGGCGGCGGCTGCCTTGATCGTGTCCAGCAAGGCCTTTGACAGTTCGGTGATCTGCGCCACGGAGCAGGCCGTGGTGGCGGACAGGCCCATTGCCGCGGCCTTGCGGGCTGAAATGCAGCGTCTGGGCGCCTTCTTTGTCGATTCGGCCCAGGCCCAGGCGCTTGGCCGGGTGCTTTTCTTTGCCAATGGGGCGATCAATCCCCGCAGCGTCGGCCAGCGGCCGCAGGCCCTGGCCCGCATGGCCGGCATCCGGATCCCCGAAGAAAGCCGTATCCTGGTGGCCGCCCTGGACCGGGTGGGCGCCGAGGAGCCGCTTTCCCGCGAGAAACTGACCACGGTGCTGGGCTGGTATGAGGTAGATGGCTGGCAGGCGGGATGTGAGCGGTGCCTTGAGATGATCCACTTCGGGGGCCGGGGGCACAGCCTGGTCATCCATGCCGCCGATGAGAAGGTGATCATGGCATTCGGCCTCAAAAAGCCGGTGTTTCGCGTCCTGGTCAACACCATGGGCACCCTGGGATCGGTGGGGGTGACCACCGGGTTGATGCCGGGCCTGACCCTGGGATCAGGGGGAATCGGCGGGGCCATCACCGGGGATAATATCACCGCGGCCCATCTGCTCAATATCAAGCGGCTGGCCTACCCGGTAGCCCCCCCGCCGGCCCAGGCGCTGATCACGCCATATGAGCGCCCCCAAGCGGAGGCGGGCGAGCTGGACCCGGATGAATTAAAATCCATTGTCAAGCTGGTCATCGAGGAGCTTTCCCGCGAGGGGATATAGATAACCGGCCCATGGAATGGATCTTTTGATATGCAGACAAAAAACAACAGCCCAAAAAACAAAAGGAGAAGCTTGCGATGGTTGACATTCAAATGATTGCTCTGGGAATGGTTGAGACCAAGGGACTGGTGGCCGCCATCGAGGCCGCCGATGCCATGGTCAAGGCGGCCAACGTGCACTTG
>JBJKSK010000453.1:0-3014 GCA_046704125.1 Desulfobacterales bacterium
ACCTTCAGGATGCCCAGCGGTCCTTTGTCGTCGGCCAGCACCATTATGACCGGGGCGATGATTTGTATCGCACCATGCTTGATTCCCGGATGATTTACAGCTGCGGGTACTGGTATAAAGCCAATACCCTGGATGAGGCCCAGGAGGCCAAACTGGACCTGACTTGTCGCAAACTGGGTTTGAAGCCGGGGATGAACCTTCTGGATATCGGCTGCGGGTGGGGCGGCATGTTGAAATTTGCCGCCGAGCGATACGGGGTCCATGGCGTGGGAGTCACCGTGTCCAAAAACCAGGTCAAGACGGCCCAAGAGGCCTGCCGGGGCTTGCCCGTGGAAATCCGCCTGCAGGACTACCGGAATATCCGGGGCACTTTCGACCGGGTGGTTTCCATCGGGATGTTTGAACATGTGGGCGTCAAGAACTACCGGACCTTTATGCGCGTGGTCAAAAGATGCCTGGCTCCAGACGGGATCTTCTTGCTGCATACCATCGCTGGCCAATGCTCGGTGGCCAGCACCGACCCCTGGATCCAGCGCTACATCTTTCCCAATTCCATGATCCCGTCGGCGCGCCAGATCACCGCTTCTGCCGAGGGTTTATTTGTGCTGGAGGACTGGCACAGTTTTGGCGCCGATTATGACAAGACGCTGATGAGCTGGTACCGCAATTTCGAAGCGGGCTGGGAAACCTTGAAATCCCGATATGGCGATCGCTTTTACCGGATGTGGAAATACTACCTGCTGGCGTGTGCCGGCTCCTTTCGCGCCCGGGACAACCAGTTGTGGCAGATCGTGTTTTCGCCAAACGGGGTGCCCGGCGGCTATCGCCTGCAGCGTTGAGCAGTTTTCATCATCCGGCGAAATTCATTTAGCGATTTGTCCGGAGCCAGTTTGCCGGCAGGCAGCGGCGGGAAGCTTTGCGATGGGGAGTTCGGCCGGTTTTTGGGGAGCGGCGGTCTCGTCGAGCATTTTTTGCACTCCCTTGAAATAGGGCAGCCAGGGGCGCATGTACTTAAAGATAATCCGGGCGGCGATATAAAGGGGGAAAAAAGTGAAAATGTATCCCACCCCGTGGCGAAACACCAGGGACAGGGGAAACACGACAGGAAAGACCACGTCTTGAAACCGGGTCTGCATCCAGCCCAGGGCAAAGGGAAGCGGCCAGAAAATGCCCATGGAGTAGCCCATCATGCTGAAAAACTGCCTGGCCCAGTTGTCCGTGGCCGCTTCATTCAAGGCCTTATACTGCTCCATCTTTCCTTCTGAATAGGCCGCCAGCGACATGGCTTCCATGCGATTGGTTTCCGAGGTGAGCCGAGCCACGTGCCCCTTGTTGAATTTCATGGCCAGCGAAACGGTCAACTCACCGAGCACCACGGTGATCATGGCCAGTACCATTGTGCCGATCAGATAATCGAGCATGGTGATGCCGGTCAGCCGGTAGAAAAAGATCAGCCATCCGTCGATTGCCGCATAAAAGTGGTTGAAAAATATTTGCAAGAAAGGCCTTTCTGCGATGATGCGATTGGGGTTCAGGGACGGCCGGGAAGCCGCCCCTGATTTTTCTTAAGACTACAGCAGGTGGATGCCGAAAAATCCCTGCAAAGTGTATCGCAGGCCGATAAATACGGCCAGCACGATAAAGATGCTCTTGAGGACTTTTTCGGGAATGTATTTTCCGGTTCGTGGGCCGATCATGGAGCCTACGAAGATGCCGACCAGCTCCGCGCCGATCATCGGCCAGTAGACCACCACCCCCTTGAGGACCATGAAGTTGAAAATGGAAAAAATCATTCCGATGAGCACGGAAAGCGCCGATGTGCCGGCCACGACAAACATCGGCAGCCCCACGACGCTGGTCAGAAACGGCACGTAGAGAAAGCCGCCGCCCACCCCGATAAAAGACGCCAGCGCGGAGATGAAAAACCCGCCGACAAAGGCCCAGGCCGGGCTGAAAGTAAACTTTTGTCCAAAAAAGGAAATTTCGGTCTTGGTGATGCTCCAGCGAAGGGTTTGAACGCCCTGGGCACTGATGTCGCCCTTGTTCTTGATGGTTTCCTCAAAGGCCTTGGCCGCCTGTTTGGCTTCTTTTTTCTTGGCCTGCCCCTTGGGCGTCATCTGATAGACCATGAACCCGCCGATGAGAAACACGCACAACCCGAATATCCCCTGGTACTGGGAAAACTTGATTTTCCCCGCCGTGGTGAACACCACGATCAGGGTGGCCAACAGGGCGCCGGCGCCCAGAAACACGCCCAAGGACGGCACAAGCCGTTTTTGCTTGCCGTAGTTAAACGTGGAGACCAAGGCCGAGAGCCCTACCAGCCACTGGTTGGACACCCGGATGCTGTCGGTGATCGTGGTGTTTAGGGTATGCGATGTGGATTTAAACGATTTGGCATAAGACCCCAGACCATAGATGGTGATGTGTCCCACACCGGCCATGATGCCGCCGAAGGCCCCGACTGTGGAAAAGATCCAGCCCACCCATATGGCCCACAAAAAACCCACCAGCAGGCTGGGAGCCGGGGCGCCTGGAATTCCCAGGAAACCCGGGGCGGCCTTGGGATTGATCATCCCCGGTCCGGTTCCATGGGGGGCCTTGGCGATGGCATCGGCCAAAGAGGTGGCATGAGCGCTGCCGGAAATGAGCAGGGCCGCACCCATGACGATCCCTAGAACCAGCAGTGAAAAAGTGACGTTCCAGTTTTTTTTCATCGTTTTTTTATCCTCCATTTCAGTTCGCATAAATATGAATAGAATATCTCCGGTGCCCACGCAATGCGGATTCCAGTGACCCACCCTGTTGAAGAAACCACAGACTTTGCCTATGGCAATGCTTTCTCTGCAATCAAAAACCATGCCATTAAACCCGATATCTGGTTGCTCTGGGGATAGGCTCTCCAACCATTCGGGAATTGTCGGCCGGCTTGGATCGAGGTGGTGGCCCCCCGTGCTTTGTCGAGTGATCAGGTCATATGGCAAACCATTAAAAATCGGAGAGTTATTGGCGTG
>JBJKSK010000454.1:0-4807 GCA_046704125.1 Desulfobacterales bacterium
GGCAAATATGAAAAGCACCAGGATGCCTTTTCCTACGAATTTTCAATCAGTGACGAAAAATTTTTTCTGGCCAGGGCGAGATCGATCCGAAGCGAGGACGGGACCTGCCTGGGGGCTGTGGTCGTGCTTTCGGACATTACCACCATGAAGGTGCTCGACAGGCTCAAAACCGAATTTGTCGCCACGGTTTCCCACGAGCTGCGCTCCCCGCTTTCCACCATCCACGAGCAGTTGGCCGTCGTGCTTAGGGACATGTCCAGGGAAGAGGAGTTGGAGCGGGATCAGCACATCTTAAACCGGGCCAAGGAAAAGACCCAGGGGCTGATTTCTTTAATCGGCGACCTGCTGGACCTTTCGCGCATCGAATCCGGCAGCATCTGCCAGGAACCCAAACCCGTCGTTCTTGAGGAGCTGCTGAAAAACATCGTGGACTTTCTCGGTGTCCGCGCCCAGATCAAAGAGCAGCAGCTGAGTTTCGAGATGAAAAGTGCCTGCCTGCCGCCGCTGACGGCCGACCCGCTGGCCCTGGAGAGTATATTTGGAAACCTGATCTCAAATGCCATCACCTACACGCCAATCGGAGGAAAAATTCAGGTGATGACCGATACCCACGGCGATCAGATTCGCGTTCGGGTCTCGGACACCGGCTTTGGCATCGAATCCCGGCACCTGGAGAAAATCTTTGACCGGTTCTACCGTGTCAAGGACGAAAACACGCGGTTTATCACCGGCACCGGGCTGGGGTTAGCCATTGTCAAGCGCCTTGTCGCCTCCCTTGGCGGCGCCGTCCAAGTCGAAAGCACACCGGGCCAGGGAAGTGTTTTTACCGTGTCTTTGCCAGCACGGCCGCGGAAAGAAACTGCGGTTCAAGAGAATTGAAGACACAACCAAACCAGCCATTGCCCTCCCGTTGAACAGGTGGACAATGGCTGGTTTTCCATTTTTACCCCGGCAACACGCATTGCCAGCAGCGACGCTTTGAAACTTACTCGCCCAGCAGCCGCTTGAGGCTTTCGGTGATCTGCTCGGATGAGGCCGGCTTGGGGATGTAGTCGTCGGCTTCCATGCTCATGCCGTCATAGTGAGAGTAACGCGTCGAGGTGACATGGGTGGCTACTGCCGTGAGCAAAACGATGGGAATGTGGCAATACTTCTCATCGTTTTTCAGCTCCGCACAAACCTTGTACCCGTCTTTTTCCGGCATCATGACATCCAAAACGATGGCGTCTGGTGCACTGGCCTTGACCTTTTCAATTCCCTCCTTGCCGTTGTAGGCGACATCCACCTCGAAGCCTTCGTTTTCCAGGTTCCCTTTGACGATGGCGGCCAAATCGGGCTCGTCATCCACGACCAGAATTTTCTTTTTCTCGGTCATCATCCACCTCCTTAGGCTCTGAGCTCCTGTTTTTTTGGTTTTGGATAAAGCGGTGTTCATTATTTCGGTCGGGTGCGTCAAGACACCTTGGGTCGGGGATAAAGTCCGGAGCGTCGGACAATCTCCGGGACCTTTTCCTCCCACTCGATGGCCATGAGGTGAAAGCCGGCCACACCGGCAACGCTTTGAAGCCTCTGGATGGACTCCACGCAGATATTGACTCCCTCGTCGGCCTGTTTTTCCTTGGGGGTATCGGCCATGCGTTTGACCACCGCCTCAGGAACATCCATGCCCGGCACCCTGTTTTTCATGTAACGGGCCATCCCCGCGGATTTCAAGGGCGTGAGTCCGGCCAGGATATAGACCTTCTCGGTCAGGCCTCGGTCGGCAACCTCTTTCATCCATTGTTCGAACTTGTCCAGGTTGTAAATACACTGGGTCTGGATAAACTCCACGCCGGCGGCCACTTTTTTGGCCAGACGCGGCACCCGGATCTCGTAAGGGTCGGCAAAAGGGTTGGCCGCGGCCCCCACAAACATCTTGGGCGGCCGCTCGATGTCGCCGCCGCCCAGAAATTTACCCTCATCGCGCATCCGGCGAACCGTCTGGATCAGCTGCATGCTGTCCAAGTCGTGCACGTTTTGTCCCTGGGCACAGTCGCCGAAACTCTGATGGTCGCCGGATAGGCACAGCACGTTGTAAATGTCAAAAGAAGCCGCCCCGAGGATATCGCTTTGCAGCGCGATGCGGTTTCGATCCCGCGTGACCATTTGTAAAATCGGATCCAAACCCATGAGTTTCAGCCGAATGCAGGCCGCCAGGCTGCACATCCGGGTCACCGAGGTCTGATTGTCCGTGATGTTTACGGCATCCACAAAGTCTTTGATCAGTTCGGCTTTTTTGGTGACGGCTTCCGGGCTGCTCCCCCGGGGGGGACCGCATTCCGAGGTGACGGCCAACTGCCCGGATGCCAGGACCCTTTCCAGTCTGCTGGGTGTCTTTGTCGTCATATTCGCACATCCTCCCGTTTGACTTTTCGAGGCCCTCCGGCTCGATCCGTGGACCAGTCCTTGATGGGGGCTAATTGTTCATAGGCATCCAGGCTGCCCAGCCGCTTGAGCCGATCCACAATCAGCTGCCAGCCGCAGTCCACCTCCTTGCTGATTTCGCACTTGCCCTGGGTCGATCCCCCGCATGGGCCGTTCATCAGACGCTTGGCGCAGCGGGAAATCGGGCAGATGCCGCCGGTGCGCGCCAGGATGCAATGACCGCAGGCCTGGCAACGCTCGGTCCAAAGCCCGCGATCCTCGGTCACGCCCAAAAAGCAGGTGTTCACCCCGGGATAAACCGGCAGCGGATATTTTTCCGCCATGAACTGGACCCCGACCCCGCAGGCCAGAGACAAGATGGCGTCGTAGTGATCGATGCGATCCCGGATTTCCTCCAAATACTCGTGATCGCACTGGCGTTCCAGGGTCACCTCATCAATCTGGACTTTTCTTCCGTTGTTGAGAAAATACATCCGAAGGGCAGAGCCCAGGATGCCGACCTCTTTTTTGCCGCCGGCCTCGCATACCGTCACGCACTCATTGCAGCCCACGATCAGGGTACGTTCATATTCGCGAATTTCTTCGATGATTTCCTCAATGGGTTTCTTATCGGCAACAATCATGGGATGCGACCTCCCGTGTTAGTGGTGGATTTTTGCAGCAGGGCGGTGTCAGGGCCGCCCGTACGCCAACGCGCCATGTTTTTAAGCGGCTCTGCTCTTTCGCTTGATGGGGTTTGGCCCCAACTCCCGGATCCTTTCGGTCATTTCGACAGCGATCTGGGCAAACAGGGGGCCTTCGCCCGAGGAGAGGTTAAACATCTTGACCCGTTGGCCGCCGACGCCCACCCTGTCCAGGATGTCAGCGGCCTGCGAAATGCGTTTTCGAGCATGAAAGTTGCCCGCATTGAAATGACAGTCACCTTCCATGCACCCCACCACGTAAGCGCCGTCTGCACCCATTTCAAAAGCGCGCAGCAAGTGAAGGATATCAACCTTGCCAGAGCACGGCATCCGGATAATCTTGATGTTGGCCGGGTAATTCAGTCGCATGGAACCTGCCAGGTCCGCAGCCGTGTAGCCTCAGTAGTTGCAGCAAAAGGCCAGGATAATGGGTTCGAAATCCTTGCTCATAGCACCCCCTCCAGCAGGGCTTCCACCTTGCTTAGAATCTGATCGTCCTGGTACCAGTTGAGTTCGATGGCCTTGGCCGGGCACTCCCCGGCACAGACCCCGCATCCATGACACAGCGCCGGGTCGATCTGGCTCACTCCGTCTTGGTTGATCCGCGGCACGTTGTACGGACACGACCGCACACAGATCAGACACGAGGCGCAAAGCTCCGGGTTGACCGTGGCGGTGACCGCCGACAGCGTCAAATTCGATTTGGACAACAGCGTGGCGGCCCGTGAGGCAGCCGCCTGGGCCTGGGCGATGGACTCGGAAATGAGTTTCGGCCCATGGGCGGTACCGCAGACAAAAATGCCTTCCGAGGCCATGTCCACGGGTCGCAGCTTCACGTGGGCCTCCATGAAATAGCCCTCGGGATTCCGTGCCAATTTGACAATGGAGGCGATCTCCTCGGTGTCTGTTGCCTCCATACCGGCAGACAGGGCCAGCAGATCGGCGTCCACGGCCAGATAGCGGCCCAGCACATGATCTTTAAACGTCACTGTCACCGCGTCTTTTCCAGCTTGCACCGTGGGGGGATCATCTGGGGTGAATCGGAAAAACATCACCCCCAAACGCCTGGCCTCGGTGTAATAATCTTCGAGTTTTCCGTACGTCCGGATATCCCGGTACAACACAAAGACACTGGCCTCCGGGTGCTGTGTCTTGATGTGGATGGCATTTTTGACCGCGCTCTGGCAGCAGATCCGGCTGCAATTGGGATTTTGCTCGTTCCGGGATCCCACGCACTGGATCATCACCACCTGGTCCAGCCCTTTGGCCCCCTGTTGTTTGAGCTGCCGGGACAGCTCAACCTGGGTAACCACCCGGCTGTCTTCCCCGTAAAGGTATTCCTTGGGCCGGAACTCGTTGGCTCCGGTGGCCAGCACCACGACACCGTGTTCAATCTTTCGTTCATACATGCCCGGTCCCACGATGACTTCGGTCACGAAATTTCCCTTGAAACCGGAAAATCCCACGATCAGTGACTGGGTCAGCACCTGGATGTTGGGATGCGTTTTGAGCTTTCGAATCGATTCCTCCAAAAACGCTTGGATATCACCGCCTTCGATGGTGGACGTCAGCACCCGGGCCATGCCGCCCAATTGTTGCTCCTTTTCCACCAGCACGGTCTCAAAGCCCTGGTCGCCCAGGTTTAAGGCGGCCGTGATTCCCGCCACCCCGCCGCCGATGACCAGGGCGCGCTTGTTGAC
>JBJKSK010000455.1:0-2957 GCA_046704125.1 Desulfobacterales bacterium
CCCCCTTTTGCCGCCGACGCGATCATGGAAGCCGCCGATGCCGGAGTGGATTTGATCGTGGCCATCACCGAGGGAATCCCCGTGATGGACATGATCCGGGTGAAAAACTTTCTGCGCGGCAAGCCCGTTCGGCTCATCGGCCCCAATTGCCCTGGAATCATCACCCCTGGAGAATGCAAAATCGGTATCATGCCCGGGCCGATCCACAAACCGGGAGGTCCCATCGGCGTGGTGTCGCGCTCCGGGACGCTGACCTATGAGGTGGTGCACCAGCTTACCCAAAAGGGCATCGGCCAGACCACCTGTATCGGCATCGGCGGGGACCCGGTGAACGGCACCAACTTCATCGACTGTCTGAGCGCCTTCCAGGCCGATGCGAAAACCAAAGGCATCGTCATGGTCGGAGAAATCGGCGGATCGGCCGAAGAAGATGCCGCCGCCTTCATTGAGGCCAAGGTCACCAAACCGGTGGTGGGATTTATCGCCGGGATCACCGCCCCGCCGGGACGCCGAATGGGCCATGCCGGAGCCATTATTTCCGGAAAAAGCGGCACGGCCGAAGGCAAGATCGCGGCCATGAAAGCCGGCGGCATCCATGTGTGCGAAAATCTCGGTCAACTCGGGGATATCTGCGCGTCGACCTTTTCCTGATTTTCAGGTTGTTGCCGTTCAATTTTTTCGCAGGGCCGCGGCATGTTTCTGCGCGCCCTGCGAAAAATTCCGTTTGTGAAAGATCCTCATGCACGAAATGGGCATCGCCTTTCAGATCGTAGACATCGTCAAATCCTCCATCCCCGCCGACCTGACCGGTGTGCCCGTGGAGCGGGTAAATTTAAAGATCGGCAAATTTTCCGCCGTTATTGCTGAGAACCTGCGCTTTTGCTTCCAGGCGGCCACTGAGGGCACCATGCTTTCCGGCGCTGAGTTGCATATCGAAGAAATTCCGGTGACCGCCCGCTGCAAGGAATGCGAAAACGGGTGGGAAATTCAGGGACCCACCTTTTCCTGCCCGAAATGCGGTTCAGGATTTATCGAGATTCTAACCGGCCGCGAACTTGATATCGAGTCCATCGAAATCGCCGATGATACCGATACTCCCCGACCGGCCAATTGCCCGTAGACAGTGCTGTCCGATCATGGTAGGGCATCTCAGATTGTAATCCGGTGGTCTTTACCGGAGATGTCCCTGGCTTGCGCGCCGGCGCAAAACGCTTGCTAAGAAGGAAAAAACGATGGAAATCAAGGTCGTACGAAAGGTGTTGGACGTAAACGATAAAATGGCGGCACAAAACCGAAGGCGCTTTGCGGAAAATCGCCTCTTTGTTCTCAACGTCATGAGTTCTCCGGGATCCGGCAAGACGACCATGCTGCAAAAAACCCTGGATTTTATCACCCCGGAAATTCCCACGGCCATTATCGTCGGCGATATCTGCACCTCAAACGACGCCAACCGATTGGCCCGAAAGGGTGTACCCGTGGTCCAGGTCAATACCGACGAATTCGGCGGTGACTGCCACCTGGCCGCTCACGTCATCGACAAGGCCTGCGAGGAGTTGGATCTGGAGGCCGTCGATTTGCTCATCGTGGAAAACGTGGGGAACCTGGTTTGCCCCGCCGAGTTTGACATCGGCGAAGACGCCCGGGCCGTGGTACTCAGCGTCACCGAAGGTGAGGACAAGCCCCTGAAGTACCCCTTGATGTTCCGGCAATGCGACGCGGCCATCCTCAACAAGATCGACCTGTTGCCCTATCTGGACTATGACCGTGTCCAAGCTCTGGCCAACATTGCCCAGATTCACCCCAACATGCCGGTTTTTGAGCTGTCGGCCACGCGCAAAGAAGGATTTGAGCCCTGGATTGACTGGCTTAAAAAGCGCATCGCCACTAAAAAAGGGTAGGCTTTTTTGTTATCGGGCTGGAGGCACCGGAAATTCAAGGGGCTGCAGTTTGCAGCCCCTTGATTCTTGCCTGAAACGTGGATCCCGGAAGGCACTGTTTCCGGTCATTGGCCAAAACGTTCATCGGGTAACCCAGAAGCGCTGTCAGGCCGGTTTGGCGAAAGCAGACGGAGTCCTCAAACGCATTTTGGAACAGGGGCGGAAGCAAACGCTCGGCTTTTCCCGAGCCGGTGCCGGTGGTGACGACAAGCAACCCGCCGTCGAAGCCCCGTCCTTTCTCGCCTGTTGTCAAAGATGCCGTTACGCTTTGGTTCGCTTACCTTCGAAGCCGTTTCTCAGCAGCTGATCTTATTTGCAGGGAACCACCTTTCTTAAGCTGTCCAGGGTCCAGATCGTCTGGCCATCCGGCGTTTTCCCATCGGCTTTCCAGTCATTTGTAATCTGGAGACAATAAGATCCCATATTGGTGACCACAGGTTCCGGGTTTGTCGGTTTATCGCCGCCGATTCGCAATAAGTTGGTATTGGTCGAGGTGTAGTTTGGCTTGATCGTACCCATGCTGCAGCTGACCGCGGTTGCCGCAATAGCCGCGAAAGCAAAAAATATCCGAAACTTTTTCATAATACGTTCTCCTGATAGTGAGGCTGTTCTCTGAGGGCCATCCTTCCCACCGGCAGTAAAACCCCCCAGAAGCTTAAAACGGTCTGGTCCTTTAAGCGTTTTTTGGGGCACTGTCAATTGCTAAAAAGGGGATCAAAATCAAACCGGCTTCAGTAGAAGCCGGTCAAAGTTATCCATTTGATTTTATAGAGTTAATTTTTCATAGATGCTGATTATGAGGCCTTAACCCTACAAAATCGCCTTTGGTCTTGATGTCAATATAGGGCTCACAGCAGTGCTGCTTTTATACCGTTTATAGCGATCAATCTTACAAATTGACAGATGACGTTTCAGGGTATAATATGCACTATAATTCGACAAATGGCGAATAGTGAGGTATCAAATCTTTCAATTCAAGACACTTGCCAAGGCTATGGCGCACGAAAACAGGGAGCGCGT
>JBJKSK010000456.1:0-7116 GCA_046704125.1 Desulfobacterales bacterium
GCGAAGAATCGTAAATTGTGTCAACGGGATAAAAATCGTCACTGACAGGGACGGGTTCATGCAAAACCCGTCCCTGTGGTCCGAAGAGGTGGCCCGGTTCCTGGCCAAAGCGGCGGGCATCGAGACGTTGAGCGAAACGCAGTGGCGGGTCCTGCGCTTTATCAGGACCTATTATGTCGAGCAGGGCAAGGCGCCCATGAACCATAAAATAAAACTGGGCACCGGTTTGAGCCTGATGGAAATCGAAGCCCTGTTTCCCGGCGGCATTGCCAACGGGGCCAGACGCCTGGCCGGCCTGCCCAAAGGCAGGGGGTGTGCCTCCGTTTGATTGCAGCCGCTTATGGCATGTGACCGGCCATTTTGGACACGGCCTCGATGGCCCGGTCGATATGCGATTCGGTATTGAAATGCCCCAGGCTAAACCGGACGGCCCCGGTCTTGCCGGTTCCCAGATCCTCATGCACAAGAGGCGCGCAGTGAAGGCCGGTCCGGACGGCGATATTGAAATCCCCGTCCAGGATCGCTCCTGCATCTTCCGGTAAAATTCCATGGATATTGACGCTTAGCACGGCCAGGTGATCCGTCAGGTCCTGGGCACAATAAAGGTCCACCCCGGGGATGCCGGACAGCCCCCGGCAGAGTCTAAGCATCAGCGCCATTTCTTTGTCATGGATGGCCTCAAGGCCTTTCTCGAGAAGATAGTCGATTCCCATCGACAGGCCGATGATACCCAGCAGGTTGTGCGTTCCCGCCTCCAGGCGGTGGGGAAAGCTTTGGGTGTGGTCCATGCTTTTTGATTCGATACCCGTTCCCCCGAAGCGGATCGTTTGAATATCAAGGTCGGGATGAATGGCCAGCCCGCCGATTCCCGGTGGGCCGTAAAGGGATTTGTGGCCGGTAAATGCAACGGCCGAAGCTTTCATGGCAGCCATGTCCACGGGGACCTGGCCGGCGCTCTGGGAGGCATCCACCACAAAGGCGATGCCGGCCGCCTGGCACAGGGTCCCGATTTTTTCAACCGGCTGAAGGGTGCCCAGCACATTCGAGGCATGGTTGACAATGACCAGTTTCGTTTCGGAGCGCATCGCCCCGGCAACGTCACCAGGATCGATGAAACCCCGGCGGTTGAAAGGAATCAGGCTGCAGTCGATGATTTTTTGCCGCTGCAGGTGATGCAGGGGCCTGAGAACGGAATTGTGTTCAAGGCGCGTGGTAATGACATGGTCGCCGGGTTTGAGCCACCCGAATATGGCCAGGTTTAACGCGTCTGTGGCGTTGGCGGCAAAAATGATCCGGTCCGGATCAGGGGCATTGAAAAAGCGGGCCAGCTGAATCCGGGTATGGTGGATGAATTCTTCCGCCTCCATGGCCAGGTCATAGCTCCCCCTGCCCGGGGAGACACCGATCCGGGCATATTGTTCAACCATCCCGTCCAGGATTTTCCGGGGCTTGGGATACGTGGTGGCCGCATTGTCCAGATATATGAATGGATCATCCATGGGTTGCTCCTTGAACACCCTGTTCAAAACGAGACATTTGAAACGACCCGGCCGGGGCGCCGGGCACAAATGGGGCCCCGGTCGTTCTGGCTTTCACAGAAAATCTTTCCAGTCAACCTGATTTTCCGGCCAAGGCCTTGGGCCGCTGCCCGATGCTTACCGGAATCGGGAATTCGCCAAGCGGCGAAATCTCAGAAAAACGCCTGCCATACCGCGCTTCCCGGACGAGGCGATTGCCTTTGTCCCGATAGTTTAGTATACCGATAATGCCAACCGGTGGCTGCATTGGAGACCCTGATGGTTGAACGACTCCGGGGAAAAGACGTTCGCGTGACGCCCAAAAACACCATATTGATCGTGGATGACCACCCCCTGGTCCGGCAGGGCCTCAAGATGCTGCTGACCAGCAAATCCAAGTTTGAAGTGATCGGGGAAGCGGCAACCGGGGCCGAGGCCCTTGAAAAGGTGTCGCGCCTGAAACCGGCCGTGGTCTTGATGGATCTGTCGCTTCCCGATCAAAGCGGCCTGGAGGTGATCGGAAACATCCGAAACGCCAGAGAAAAGGCGCGTATCATCGTCATCAGCATGCACTCCAAGCCGGATTACATCGCCAAGGCCTTTCAAGCCGGCGCCCAGGGCTATATCGCGAAAGACGCCGCACCCGAAAACATCCTCCAGGCCATCCAGGCCGTGTTGGACGGCGAGTATTTCATGGACAGCTCCGTCTCGCACAAAGTGGTCGAAAACCTCATCCACCCTCCGGCGGCCCCGGGGCTGAAAAACCAGAAGCTGGACGCCTTGACCGCCCGTGAACAGGAAGTATTTGTGCTGCTGGCCGAAGGCCTGTCCAACGATCAGATCGCCCAAAGACTGTTTATCAGCTTAAAAACGGCCAAAAACCACCGGGTCAGCATCATGAGAAAACTGGGTATCCACAACACCCACGAGTTGATCAGAAATGCCGTCAAGCTGGGCTTAATCGATCCGGATTTGTGGAAGGGTTGAAAGAGCCACCTGCCCCGCCCTAGGACTTTGTCCCATCAAAATAAACCCCGCGGCCTATAGACACTGCCCCCCGTCCGGTTCAATATTAGAAAAAAATTCAGGCATGAAGAAAACCTGAACGTGCCCTGTCCTTTGCCCGCCATGGCCTTCCCGGGGGCAAAGCGACAGCCGAAATTGGCGTATGCGACAACCCCATGAATAAGGATAAACCGCTGTGCAAACGAATCTGAGACGCAGGAAGCCGTCTTTGTCCTCCAAAAAATTCAATTTCATCAAGACCCCCTCCCCGGCCGACTCTCTTGCCAACGCCCACCGGGTGCGGGATCTGGCCGTCAAGGCTGGGGTGCTGGCCGGTCTGGCCGGAATCCTGGCCGCCGGGGCGTTGAACCTGGAAGCTCTAAGAGATGTCCAGTTTCAGATGAGACAGCAGCACTGGGGGCTGGTGCTGCTGATTTCCGGTGCCGTGTTTGCCGTTATCAACTTGATGGCCTTTGTCTGGCACCTGGTGCTGTTTTTCCGCTACCGGCCCGTCGCCGCTTGCAGCAATAAAAAGCTGCCCCGCTGCACCGTCATCGTGCCCGCCTTCAACGAGGGCCGGCAGGTGCAGGTCACCCTGCGCAGCCTGGCCGCCAGCGACTATCCGGCCGAAAAGCTGGAAATCATCGCCGTGGACGACGGCAGCGTGGACGACACCTGGTATTGGATGTGCGCCGCCGAGCAGGAACTCGCCGGCAGGATCACCACCATCCAGCTGCCCAAAAACCGCGGCAAACGCCACGCCCTGTTCGCCGGCTTCGCGCGGGCCACCGGAGACGTGCTGGTCACCGTGGACAGCGATTCGGTGGTTGATACCGACACGCTGCGCCAGTTGATCAGCCCCATCGTGAAAGACTCCCGGGTGGGGGCCGTGGCCGGAAACGTCCGCGTGCTAAACCGCCAGGAGGGCATCATCCCCCGGATGCTGGACGTGCTCTTTGTCTTTAGCTTCGATTTCATCCGCGCCGGCCAGAGCAAACTCAACTCGGTGTTTTGCACCCCCGGGGCCCTGTCGGCCTACCGGCGCGACATCGTGGACCGGGTGCTTCCCGAATGGATCACCCAGACCTTTTTGGGAAGAACGGCCAACATCGGCGAGGACCGGGCCATGACCAACCTGATCTTGCGCGAGGGATACCACGTCAACTTCCAGCAAAACGCCACGGTCTGGACCAACGTCCCGACCCATTACAAGAACCTGTGCAAGATGTTTCTGCGCTGGGCGCGGAGCAACATCCGGGAGACGCTGACCATGTGCCGGTTCGCCTTCCGGCGCTTCCGGTGCTCGTCCATGCTGGGCACCCGGATCAATCTCTTGCTGCAGCTGCTGAGCCTGACCAAGTCCCAGGTCCTGCTGGTGGCCACCTATATCATCCTGGTGGCCCACCCCTCCCGGCTGGGGCTGCACACCCTGACCATGATCCTGGTGACCTCCATACCCACCGCCTTGCTGTATTTCTGGCGATGCAAGAGCTCCGAGGGGCTGTGGGCCTTTGCTTACGGCGTCTTCTGGTTTTTCGGGCTGTTTTGGATCACCCCGTACGCCCTGGCCACACCGCACCGCACCGGGTGGCTGACCCGCCAAAAACCCCGCCTGGCCCGGGTCACCGCCTGAAAAAGCACCGGCGGCAATTCAAACTTGATTTTCCGGTGACGGGAAGACAGGCCACAGGGCCGTCAAGGTGGTACCGGTTCCCTTGACGGCCTGAATCCTGAAGGAGCCGCCGGCAAGCTCCACCCGCTCTTTCATGCTCCTGAGGCCAAGACCTTGTTTTTCAACGGCCTTGGCAAAGACGGCCTCGATGTCAAAACCCTTCCCCCGGTCCGCGATGACAAGCTCGATGGCGCCGTTTCGCTGGAGCAGGGAAAAGCTGGCCTGGTCGGTCTGGCTGTGTTTGGCGATATTGTGGAAGGCTTCCTGAGCGGTTCGAAAGATCACGATCTTTAGCGAGGGGGCGATATCGTCTTCCTCGATGTCGATCTGCGTCCTGACCCGGATTCCGGGATAGCTGATGCGGTACTGTCCCAGAAACTTCTCGATGGCGGCCACGACGCCCTCCTCGTCGAGCACCGGGGGACGAAGGTTGGTCATGAGGCTTCGTGCCTCTTCAATGGCATGTTGGGTCCAGGCGATCGGGGTGTCGAGCCAGTCGGATGGCATCTGGTTCTGGTCCAGCTGGCAGCGGGCGTTTTCCAGGACCATTTTCAAGGCGGCAAGAGACGACCCGAGGCTGTCGTGCAACTCCCCGGAGAGTCTTTTGCGCTCTTCCTCCTGCGCGGTGAGAAGCTTCGAGGAAAGAAACCGGAGGCCTTTCTCCGACCGCCGGAGGGCTTCTTCGCCGTGGGCCCGCTCGATGATATCGGCAGCCATGCGGGCCAGCAGGTCCAACAGCCGCAGGGCCTGGTCATCGGGCCGGCCCGGAGTTTTGTAATGGGTGGAAAACATGCCCAGCAGCTTTCCCGACCAGCTGAGCAGCGGCGTGGATTGAACCGCCCGCACCCCGGCCTTGAGCTGCATTTCAAGCTCCGGCGTGCCCGTGAAGATCGGGCTCTGGGTCACGTCCTCGACGATGACGCGCTGGACCTGATCGAGAGCCGCACCGCATGTCCCCCGGCCTGCGGCCGTTGTCTTCCAGAATTCGACCCACCAATGGCGAAAGCCCCGGCAAGCCGCACTCCGAAGTTTTGAAGACCGGGGATCCAGAAGCTGGATATCGCCGAAATCGGCCCCGGAAATAGCCATGGCCGCCTCGACGATTTCCCCCAGGACCGGCCCGAGGCTTCCCTCGCGGACAAAAAGGTTGGCAATTTTCTGCAGCCTGATCCTGCCCTCCAGATCTGCGGCCAGCCGCTTTTCGCTTTCTCTCAAAGAGTTTTCCGTTTTCTTTTGTTCGGCGTCTTTGGTCTCCAGCATCAAGGCCATATCATCAAAGGATTTGGCCAATATTCCCAGTTCGTCGGCGCGGTATGAAAGGCGGGTCCGGGCACCGGGCTCACCGCGACCGATCCGCCGGGTAGCGGCGACCAGCCGGTCGATGGGGCTTATCAGTACCATTTCCGAGAAAAACCAGGCGACAGCCAGGGCCATGACGGCCGCCAGTCCCAGCACCAGCAGATCGGTCAGCATGTTGATATTGGCCGTGTGCAGGATCGAGTCCCTGTCCGCCCCGACTATCATGAAAAGATACGGAGGCGAATCTTTCCGGATACGCAACCGTTTAAAGGCATAGATCCGAAAGACCCCATCGGCTCCCCTGCCCTGAAAAAAACCCAGGTTCTTTTTGCCTGACATCTGCTTTAGCCAAGCGGCGGGAATGGCCTCGCCCTGGGCGGCCGCCTTGCCTTCCAGCAGGCTGACCAAACGAATGCCTCGCCAATCGGCGATGATCACAACCGAGTTGTCCGGCAGGTTGGCTTCGGCGATGAATCGAGCGTACTCGTCGAGTTTGAAACCGGCCGAGACGATGGCCACCAGTTGCTTCTTGGCGTCAAAAACCGGGTAGCTGTAATTGATCGATGGAACCTTGGTCACTTTGCCCACCTGGAATTCTCCGACGGAAAAGTCCTGATACCTCAGGGCGTCTCTGATGTGTTTGCGATCCAAGAGATTGACGTGGCCCGCATCAAGCGGCGCGGAGGAGGCAAACAGGGTTCCCTGTGGCGTTTCCGCGCCTATGACCGAGTAAAACGGGTGATGATTGGCCAGGTCGCGAAACAGCGCGTTGCAGCGCCGGCTATCGCGGGTTTGCACGGCCGGCAACTGGGCCAGGGTGCTGAGCATCTCGCGGGTTCCGATGGCGATTTGCTCCTGCTGGGCGGCAAGGCTCTGAACCAGCTGCACGATACTGTTTTCAGCCACCGAAATTTCGCGATCCCGTCTATCTATTCCCGAAACCACGATGATGCCCACAGCCGGCAGAAAGACCACCAGGACCAGCAGCATCAGTTTTCTGCGAATCGACCACGACGAAAAGATTGCCCTGCCAGCCATCGCCATCTCTCTTTCCCGCGCGCCTTTCACGGATCCCGAATCAGGTAATCGACTTGCCATCCATAGATGCCAGACCGTGCCCGTTCAAAACCGGGCACGCCCCCCTTTGCGCCGGCGGCATCGAAACCAGCGACTGTCTGGGCCAAAAAAAATTTACCGGCGAAAAGCGCGACTATCGTATCAAAAAAATAAAGCTCTTGCCAACAGCCGGCGGCCACATTTATCCTTTCCATGACGTTGGCCGGCATATCGGCTCAAAACAAGCAACCGCTGGGTATACCTTCATCTTTTGGCCGCAACCGACTATGGCTCAAATCGCTAACCGACTGTACCGTCTAAAAATTCGCGCCTGGGCCCTCTACGATTGGGGAAACCACGGCTACATCACCACCACTTCATCGAGTTTTTTCCCCCCGTTTTTCGTGGCCATTGCCGCGCCGGCGTTTATGGCATCGGGGCCGGCCGGGACCACGGCCCGGGCGATGGCGCGCGATCACGCGTCAAATGTTTTCGCCTTTACGGTTTCCATCGCCCTTTTCATTTCCGCCTTTTTGGCTCCCATCATCGGGACCTATGCCGATATCT